>SYBH01000111.1 GCA_005787345.1 Actinomycetota bacterium | reverse complement strand
GTGTCGTAGGGATCCCAGTAGATGTCAGCCATTGCAAACTCTTTCAACTGATTCCATAAAGGAACTTCACGATTGGAGTTGCTGATGGATACGACTCAGTGAGTCCAGCCCCATCAAGGCCCGCGTCAACAATGATCGTTTGACCGCTGATATAGCGCGCTGCGTGACTGCCAAGGAATGCCAAGACATCGCCTTGCTCTTCGGGCGACGAAGCGTCGACACCGATCTCGTCGCGGAAATCTCGGCCAAATGACAACCACAAGTCTTCATTCGATCGAGCGAGTGGCGTATCGGTTGGTCCTGGACAAATGGCATTGATTCGTACACCACGCTTGCCAAACTCGTAGGCGTTGAAGGCCACGTAGTAACACATCGCCTGCTTGGAAAACATGTAGTGGTTGTTGCGAGGGTTCTCCTCCATCCACACAACGCCACTGTCGAAGTCAGTCCCATCGACGTATGAGCGAACGGTGTCGAGGTTGTTGTACCAACCCAGACCGGCTGACGACGAGATCATCGTGATTGATGCGCCCCTTGGCAGCATGCTCTTTTCGAACAGACGGTTGATGAGGTGCCGATGTCCGAGAAAATTGATGCGTTCAATCCCAGGCGTGCCGTCAGCTACACCGGCACATGAGAAAAGCGCATCGACCGTGCCACCACACTCAGAGACGGCCTTATCAATCTGATCCTGGTCGCGAAGGTCGACCACGATCGATGTGAAATCCTCGACAGGGACGTAATCCATCACCACGACATCGGCGCCAAGCGATGCAACCTGACCAGCTGCGGCCGCACCCATTCCAGTGGCGCCTCCAACAACAAGAACTCGCTTTCCGTCGTAGCGAAATGACTCGTTGCCCATGGCTCCCCCTCGCGCGAACGCTTCGCTGTCGCTCAAGATCAGCGCCGCCTACCGTGCGTAAACTACATTGAACCGAGATTCACCGGGACTGCTGCCATCTCAACTGGCTCGCATGGGGGAAAAATGGCTGATCTTTGGCATGAAGAACGTCTGCTCATCGACGGCCAACTCGTCGAGGCCGCCGGCGGTGCCACCTACCCGAATATCAATCCCGCTACAGAGGAAATTATTGGCGTTGCTGCAGATGCTTCTGCCGAGGACGTCGAGAAGGCAATTGCTGCGGCCCGTCGTGCTTTCGACACTACCGACTGGTCGACCAACACCGAACTTCGTCAGCGGTGCCTGCGCCAACTCCATCAGGCCTTCATCGACAACTTCGATGACATTGCCGAATTGACCATTGCTGAAGTTGGCGCCCCCCGCATGTTCATGGGTGGACCACAACTCATGGTTCCGCTGGAGTACCTCACCTACTACGCCGACATGCTCGACACATTCGAATGGTCCTACGACCTCGGCATCAATACGGGCTTGGCGGGCACCGCACACCGATGGGTCGAGAAGGAACCGATTGGCGTCGTTGCGGCGATCACGCCGTGGAACTACCCACACCAAATCACACTGGCAAAGTGCGCGCCTGCCCTTGCGGCAGGTTGCACCGTCATTCTCAAAGCAGCCCCCGACACCCCCTGGAGCGCTCTCGCCCTCGGTCGCCTCATTCACGATCACACCGACTTTCCTCCCGGAGTGTTCAACGTCATCACCTCGGGCAACAAGACCGTGGGCGAGGTTCTCACCAACTCACCTGATGTCGACATGATCTCATTCACTGGTTCCACAGCGACTGGTCGTCGCATCATGGAAGCAGCATCGGCAACCATCAAGAAGGTTTTTCTTGAACTCGGCGGCAAGAGCGCACACATCGTGCTCGACGATGTCGCCGACATGGCATCGGCAACCGCCAGCCCTTGTTTCATGGTGTGCACACACGGAGGTCAAGGTTGTGCAACCTCCACCCGCCTCCTCCTGCCGCGAAGTCGGTACGAGGAAGGTGTCGAAGCCACTGCTGCGATGCTCGGCGCCCTCCCCTATGGCGATCCGCAAGATCCCGGCGTCATGACCGGCGCGATCGTGAACAACGCACAGCTCGAACGCATGGAAGGCCTCGTCAATCGCGCAGTTGGCGATGGCGCCCGGGTTGTTGTCGGCGGTGGACGTGCCGAGCAGTTCAAGAAGGGGTACTTTTTCAAGCCAACACTCCTTGCCGACGTCACCAACGACATGGAAATTGCGCAAGTTGAGGTGTTCGGCCCCGTTCTCGTCGCAATCGCTTATGACGACGACGACGACGCCGTACGTATTGCCAACGACTCTCCCTATGGTCTTTCAGGAGCAGTCATGAGCGACGACCGCGAGCGCGCACTGTCGGTTGGGCGGCGCATTCGCACCGGCACCATGTCCATCAATGGTGGCACTTGGTACGCGGTGGACGTTCCCTTCGGCGGATACAAACAGTCGGGCGTTGGGCGCGAATCAGGCGTATCTGGCTTCGAGGAGTATCTCGAAGAAAAGTCTATGGCTGAGCCAGCGTAGATTCAGCGTCGCTTACGCGCGCTGGCTGCTGACTGAGACAATTTCGCCAGTCATGTAGGAGCTGTAGTCCGAAGCCAAGAACATCATCACGTTGGCAACTTCCCATGGCTCGGCTGCGCGACCGAATGCTTCACGCTTGGTGAGTTCCGCAAGCGTTTCTTCCGTTGTGGCTTTTGCTAGGAACGGATGCATCGCAAGACTCGGTGCCACTGCGTTGATTCGAACGTCGTGAGGTGCAGCTTCGATGGCCGCGCAACGGGTGAGCGCCATAACGCCAGCCTTTGCTGCGGCGTAGTGGGCTTGACCTTCCTGCGCACGCCAACCAAGTACCGACGCGTTATTGACGATCACGCCGCCACCATTTGCATAGAGATACTTCATCTCGGCACGCATGCAACGGAAGGTTCCGTTGAGCGTGACATCAAGAACGAGACTCCACTGATCGTCGGTCATGTCGACAATGGGAACCTCGCCACCAAGGCCAGCATTGTTGATGAAGATGTCGATGCCACCGAGGGCAGCAGCTGCTCCTTCCACAAGGGCCTGCACATCGGACTCAACAGTCACATCGCAGGGAATGCCAACGACTCCGAGCTCTGTCGCTGACTCCGCGCAGCGACGCTCGTGCTTGTCAGAGATGACAACCTGAGCGCCTTCTTCGATCGCGCGCTTCGCCGCCTGAAAACCGATACCTGTTCCAGCGGCAGCAGTGACGAGCACCTTCTTGCCGGCAAGAAGCCCGTGACCGTCGACGTAGGTAGGTTTCGTGCTCATGCGGGATTGGGCTCCTTGGGCAGGCCAAGCACGCGTTCACCCAACACATTGCGTTGGATTTCGTTGCTGCCGCCATAAATAGTTTCGGATCGGGTGAACAGAAACATCTTTTGATCGAGCGTGAGTTCGTAGGGAAAGCCCTCGGCAATCATCGACTCGGTACCGCCAATATCCATGGCGAGTTCGCCCAGGTCGCTATGCCATGTACCCCAGAACAACTTCGAAATTGACGCTTCAGGACCAGGAACTCCAGAACCCATCGAACGCAGTGCATTCCATTGCATGAGTTTGAGTCCGGTGTAGGCATCGGCAAGGCGCTGACGCATGATCGGGTCAGCCGCCGAACCCTTCTTCTTTGCTTCGGCAATCAGATTGTCGAGTTCACGTTCGAACCCAACCTGCTGCGCGAGAGTTGAGATGCCGCGCTCAAGCGCGAGCAAATCCATCGCGACGCCCCAGCCCTTGCCTGGTTCACCAACGATCATGTCTGCGCCGGTCACCGCATCACTCAAGAAGACCTCGTTGAATTCACCGCCGCCAGTGATCTGCACGATGATTCGCGTTTCAACACCGGGTTGATCCATGGGAACAAGAAGAAACGACAAACCCTTATGTCGCGCTGAGCCAACTTCTGTGCGAGCAACCACGAAACACCAATGCGAAACGTGGGCGAGAGAAGTCCAGACCTTCTGACCGTTGATGATCCATTGGTCGCCATCGAGCACGGCGCGGGTCTGCACATTGGCAAGATC
>SYBH01000110.1 GCA_005787345.1 Actinomycetota bacterium | reverse complement strand
CTCAAAGACCTCACTATCGTTTCCTACGGTGGTGCCGATGTCGGTCTGCTGTGCGCCGCGGGCAAGGTCAAGCGCCTTGTGTACGGATTCGTTTCCCTCGATTCGATTGCGCTTGAGCCGCACTTCCGTGCCGCTCGTCAGAACGGAACCATTCCCGAGATCGTCGAATACGACGAAGGCATGCTGCAGTGGGGCCTGTACGCCGCATCGCTTCGTCTTCCGTTCCTTCCCACTCGCGCTGGTCTTGGTTCCGATGTCGTGAAAAACGACCCGAGCCTTCGCTCGGTGAAGTCGCCCTATGCCGATGGCGAAGAACTTCTCGCCGTGCCTGCGCTCAATCTCGATGCTGCATTCGTGCATCTCAATCGCGCTGACGAACGCGGCAATGCACAGTTCCTCGGCCCCGATCTTTACTTCGATGACCTGTTCTTGAGCGCGGCTGCAGTCGGCCGTCGATTCATGTCGGTCGAAAAGATCGTGCCGACCGAAGATCTATTGAAGAACGGCACCATCCACACCATCAAAATCAACCGTTCAATGGTCGACGGTGTGATCGAAGCTCCGAACGGCGCGCACTTCACAAACTGCCAGCCTGATTACGAGCGTGACGAAAAGTTCCAGAAGGAATACGCCGATGCGGCGAAGGACCCAGAGACGTGGAAGGCCTTCGTTGACACCTACCTCTCCGGCTCTGAAGCCGACTACCAAAAGGCGGTGGCAGCCCGATGAGCGATGCAACCCTTGGTGAAATCTGTGTCGTTGCCGTGGCCGACACGTTCCGTGGAGACGGCGAAATCTTTGCCTCCGGAATGGGGACCATACCCATGCTTGGCGCACGCTTAGCTCGTGCGACGTTTGAGCCAGATCTCCTCATCAGTGATGGTGAAGCTTTTTTCGTCGCAAATGATCTGCCTATTGGTGGCACCGACAAAGAAGTCGAAGGTTGGATTCCATTCCGCTCAGTATTCGACACCCTGTGGGGCGGTCGTCGCCACGTGGTGATGGGTGCAAGTCAGATCGATTCCTGCGGCAACCAGAACATCGCCAACATCGGTGATTGGAACAGGCCAAAGTCGCAGTTGTTGGGTGTGCGTGGCGCTCCTGGCAACACGATCAATCACACAACTTCGTACTTCATTGGCAATCAGACCAACCGCGTGTTTGTCGAAAAAGTCGACACGGTTTCCGGTATTGGTTATGACCGTGCTGCTGAACTCGGCGATTGGGTGAAGGCAAATCACGAACTTCGTCGGGTAGTCACGAATCTTGCGGTCTACGACTTCAACACTCCCGATCACCGCATGCGTGTTGCGTCGTTGCACCCGGGTATTTCCATTGATGACGTCACCGCTGCGTGTTCGTTCGAACTCGTGATTCCGTCTGATATCCCGACGACGCGACTGCCAACCGACGAAGAACTTCGCGTGCTTCGCGAGGTTCTTGATCCCAAGTCGTTCCGCAACCGCGAACTTCCGGCAGCCTGATGCATCCCGCACTCACGACTCCACTGCTCGATCTCCTCGGATCGAAGTACCCGATTGTCCAGACCGGTATGGGTTGGGTTGCGGGGCCAAAACTCGTTTCCGCGACATCGAATGCAGGTGCATTCGGCATCATCGCGTCGGCCACGATGACCTACGACGAACTCGTTGTCGCCATTGCCGAAACAAAGAAGCGCACGACCGCACCGTTTGGCGTGAACATGCGCGCCGATGCCGACGACATCATGGACCGCCTCAAGCTTCTGGTTGCCGAGGGACTTCCCGTCGCCTCGTTTGCGCAAGCACCGAAAAAAGATCTGATCGAGTATCTGCACGATCACGGCATCAAGGTGATGCCCACGATCGGTGCCAAGCGTCATGCCGAGAAAGTCATGGAATGGGGCGTCGATGCCATTCTCGTGCAGGGTGGCGAAGGCGGCGGACACACTGGTTCGGTCCCGACTTCGCTGCTACTTCCCGAGGTCGTCGACGTCGTTGGCGGAAGCGTTCCCGTTGTTGCTGCAGGTGGCTACTTCGATGGCCGCGGTCTTGTTGCTGCGCTTGCTTACGGTGCCAGTGGCATCGCGATGGGCACCCGGTTCCTACTCACCTCCGATTCATCGGTACCGATGGAAGTGAAGAAGCAGTATCTCGGAACGGCAGTTACGGGCACGGTCGTTACGACCAAGGTCGACGGCGCGCCCCATCGCGTGATTCGCACGAAGTTGGTTGATCAAATGGACGGCGCATCGCCGATCACCGCTGTTCCCAAAGCAATCGCCAACGCTGCTCGCTTCCGTAAGTTCACCGGTCTTTCTTGGTATCAGATGGCCAAAGAAGGCCTGGACATGAAAAAGCGCATGGATATGCCCTGGGCCGAGGTGATCATGGCTGGCAATACGCCGATTCTCACGAAGGCCACACTGGTCGACGGAGAACTCGACGCTGGCATTCTTCCCACCGGTCAGGTTGTCGGCGTGATTGACGACCTTCCCACTGCTGCCGAAGTTGTGACTCGCATCATCGCTGAAGCGGAAACCACGCTTGATCGTCTTGCCGGCCGTAGTCCCGGTTCCTGAACTCGTTACCCGGAGGATTCCATGACCACGATCATCGACGGACCTGATGGCGTTCGTGCCGCCGAAGGTACACACCTCGGCTACAGCGATTGGCTGACCATCGAACAAGACCGCGTCAACATGTTTGCCGACGCGACTGGCGATCATCAGTGGATCCATGTTGATCCCGAACGCGCGAAAGATGGTCCGTTTGGTGCGGCAATCGCGCACGGCTATCTCACGATGTCGTTGTCGAACTATTTCCTGCCGCAGATCGTTGAAGTCCAAGGCTTTTCGGCCGGCATCAATTACGGCGTCGACAAAGTTCGGTTCCCGTCGCCGGTCAAGGTGGGTGAAAGCGTGCGCGCTGGGGCAGAACTGATTGAGGTCACCGAAGTAAAGGGTGGCCTGCAGACACTCATGCGTATCACAATCGAAATTGATGGCAGTGACCGACCGGCTTGTGTCATCGACGCTATTTCTCGCTGGCTCGTCTAACGAACTCGCAGTTACTCGGCGCTTTACAACTCAACGTGGGACATCATGGCTAATCCGATCGGACCGCT
>SYBH01000109.1 GCA_005787345.1 Actinomycetota bacterium | reverse complement strand
GTCGAGCGCCTCAGCGCCGCGAACCTCGCCAACAACAATGCGGTCGGGACGCATTCGCAGCGCGTTGCGAACAAGATCACGAATCGTGACTTGGCCGACGCCCTCAATATTTGCTGGGCGGGTTTCCAGCCGGATCATGTTCGGCAGGTCAAGAGAAAGCTCTACAGCATCTTCCACGGTGATGACGCGGTTGTCGCGATCAATGAACGATGACAGGACATTAAGGAGAGTGGTCTTGCCGGTACCGGTTCCACCGCTTACGAGAATGTTCAGGCGCTGCTCAACCGCCAACTGCAGCAGATCTGCAGCCTCAGGGCTCAGAGATCCCAGCTCTGTCAACCGGGCGACCGTCAGATTATTGGCAGTGAATTTCCGGATTGTCACCGACGGACCATCGACGGTAAGCGGCGGAAGTACCGCATTCAGTCGCGAACCGTCTGGAAGTCGCGCATCAACCATCGGACTCGTTTGATCGATTCGTCGTCCTGTGAGTCGAACCATCCGATTAATTACGGCGATGAGCTGGTCATCGGAATCAAAGACCCGCGGCAGTCGACTCACAACACCGTGAGATTCTACGTAAACGTTGTTGGCACCGTTCACCATGATTTCTGAGATTTCAGGATTATCAAGCAGATCCTGCAGAAGACCGAATCCAAGGATCTCATTCACGACTCCGGAGCGAACGCGATCTAGATCAACCGCAGCGACAGCGAATTCTGGGTCGGAGAGAACCGAGGCAAGTTCTGCTTCGACTCGAACGCGCAACGCCGCATCGGACAGGCCCGAGGTTCCAGTCGCTTCAGAAAGCCGACGACGAACCTCGTCAAGTACCGGACGTACAACAGACTGATCCAACTCCGCGACGCGCTGGCGGGATACATGCGGATGCAGCGGAACAACAGGCGCCGCTCCGTCAACTTGCTTCGGAAGCCTCGCAGCCAAACTCATGCGTCAACCTTCGCGAAGCGTCCGAATTTTGAGGACCGATTCCTGTCCACACCTAAAAGGCTGTTTGCAAACTTGAGAAACGGAGCACCTGCCGACGAACCCGGATCAGATTCGGTTACCGGACATCCCTGATTCATCCCCGCCGCCAGGCTTTGGTGCTCCGGAATTTCAAGTGCAGCTTTTCGTCCCGTCGCTAACTCCACATCGGCGACTGACAAACCACATCGGGCGGTTGAGCGGTTCACCACAAGATGTGCGTGCGTCGTGTCCATCTCCAGACGGTCCATTGTCTCGAGCAGTTTCTTCACGGCCTGCACTGATGGGACGTCAGTACCACAGACCATTACAACTTCGGTTGCCCGATCAAGCGCACCGAGCGTGAAGTCGCTGATTCCCCCGGCGGTGTCGAGGATCACTGGACGTTCCAACTCGATCAGTGCATCGACGACCGTGAATGCCTCGTCGGCACTGAGATAGTCGGCGGAAACGGGATCGGACGGGGCGCACAGAGCGGCGAGCCCCGCTGGGTGCAGAGTGAGAAAGTGCTCTACGCCCTCCTGCGGTCGTTCTCGTAGGGCGACGACCGCGCTGTCGAGTCGATGGAACGGTTGGAGTCGAAAGGCATATTCAATGTCGCCGAAATGAACATCAAGGTCGACGACGATTGGGGCCGACAGCCGTGCCATCGCAACCGCGAGGTTGGCCGAGACGGTGGTCTTGCCATTTCCACCTTTCGGGGAAACGACCGCAACAACTGGATTCTTCATCATGCAGTCACCAACCAGACTCCGGCACCCGACACGGCACCGATCACACGAGAGACCTGAGCATCGGTAACGCCCAGGGTTACGACGGTTTCTTGCTGGGGAGCAAGCGTTGAGGGATCGGGCGATTGCAGAACGATCACGTCGGTCGCAATTAATTCGGCGTTGCTCCCACCAATCGCATAAACATTGACCCGATTACCAGTTGCGGCGACTGGTCCTGTCCACTGAGCAGGGTCAAGACGAGCCGAAACGGCAACCCGACCTTTACCAAGACTGTTGCGCACGTCATCGACAATGTTCGACGACAACACTTGTTGCCCCGGGACCAAATCGACTCCGATAACACCGCCGGGAAGTTCGGCAATTGATTCAACAGCCCCTTGGGCTCGAGCGTTGATCGGCAGCATTCGAACCTCAACATTCGGCGAAAGTTGATCAGAAGAGGTTCCTACCGGAATGGAAGCCACTGCGACAACGGTTGCCCGCATGCCACCGTCCGACGCATCTGCGCTTGTCTTGTTGTCATTTGTGAGCACTAAGACCCCGAGGGCGACCAGAACAAAGGCAGCCAAAGCCGGCCCAATCCTTTTCAAAACACCTGCGCTCATGAACAATCTCCTCTTCCATCAAGCTGACAAGGACTCCAAGTAACAACGCCGTTGTTCGAAGCGCTTTCGCCGATACGGGCACCTGAAAGTGATCCCACTTTGAACCGAACTGAAATATTTCGAGAACTCGCAGAACCATTGAGTTGCACGGCAATCACTTCCATTTGAACGAACGAAGAGACGTGAAATACCGAAGTTGAACCTTGCAATCTCGAACGATCGAATACAGGAACAGTGATGGTCTCGCCGACAACAGAATCCATATTCAGAGCAGGCGATGGAATGCCCGGATCGCCATTGAATTCCTGACCAATTGAAACGAGACCCGGGTATCCCGAATTGATCCACGTTTGAAGGTCGACTGTTCGATTGGACTCGCCATCGAAATCAAGCACTCCCCAGTTCCCTGGGATGTCGCCACAGGTACCGGAGAAGTCAACGGAAAAGATTTGGGTCGTGCTAAACCCAGATGCGCGCCATGCGACGAGACCCGGCGAGTTCTCACAAAGCGCTGTCGGCCGAAGTCCGTTCATCCCACCCACGGGCCGAACTCGAACCGAAGCAGTTGAATCGACAGTTGTGCTTTCGCGGCCAACGAGGTTCCCGAAGAGAGCAGAGACATCCTTCGAAGCCGAAACTGTCACGACACCCGAGTATCGAGTTCCGGCTGTCGAACAATCAGAAACTGTGGAATCGCCCGCATTTACTTCGACAAACGAGAGCGCACGTTCAGTGCAGGCAGTACCTGTTTGCACCCACGCACCGGCTGCAGCCACTGCGCCTGCCTCAGAAGCTGTCTTCACCCGCTGGTTTTCAACATAGACGCGACCACTGTCAACGCCAACGGCAGTAACCGCAACTATCGGAAGAATCGCAAGCGCCGTCAGCGCGCTCACAGCGCCTCGGTCGCCTTGCCTTCTATTCAAGATTCGATGAAAGAAACCACTCAGACTTGACACGCGTACACCGACGTTGAATCAAGAGACACGGTTCGATTGCCAAGAACGGGGATCGACACGGTCTGGGTGACCTGAAGCTGCACACGGCTTCCTGTCGTTGAACAATCTCGAAGTTCGGTGCATGTCACCGAACTGGAGGAAAAGTTTGAAAGTTGTTCGCGAGCGGCATCGCAAGCGTTACCAGGCGCGACAGCGCCTGCTCTTGCTCCTTCTCGAGATGCCGCCTGTACTTGCATCCGGCCGATGAAAACCAATCCAGTGACCACGATGCCAAACAACAGTGCGACTAGAACTGGCAGTACGAGAGCAAACTCCACTGCTGCCAGTCCTCCGTCGCCTTGTTGATCTTCGGAGACGGCGCTTTGGCGCCGCCGACTCACGGAAGGATCGAGTCGAAAAGGCCACCGATACGGCCACCGAGTGCAGCAGAGGCAATGGCGACGACGCCCACGATGCCAGCAAGAAGAACTCCGTATTCGGCGGCAACGCCACCACGGTCTTCATTCTTGATGGCGTCAAATGCGGTGACGATGCGGATCACGATGCGGTTCATTGATTTCTCCCACTCTTGTGGATTCCCCCCACTGGGGAGTCCAACGATTGAGTGACCGAATGGGAGCAGTTAGGTGTTACATCGGGAGCGAAATTCTTTTTCTTCGGACAGAAAACCCGCTTCCCCCTTTGGAATCTCCTTGAGATTGCCCCCGACTCACTACCATCGGGTCGGCCTGGACGTCCCGGGAAGAGCGCAATGAGAGCAGTCCGCTATGAGCGTTGAAGATCTGCACCGAATCCAATTCGCGCTGACGGTGACTTTCCATTTCATCTTCCCGCCGCTTTCGCTCGGCCTAGGGCTCATCTTGATCATCTTCGGGGTCAAGTCGGTTCGCACAAAGGACCCGAAGTGGCGCCAGCTTTCAACCTTTTGGGTGAAGATCTATGGATTGATCTTTTCTCTGGGCATCGCCACCGGAATCGTTCAAGAATTCGAGTTCGGCACGAACTGGTCGCGATATTCACGATTTGTCGGAAATATCTTCGGAAGTCTTCTCGCCGCTGAAGGAATTTTTGCCTTCATGCTTGAAGGAGGCTTCTTGGGCCTCATGCTCTTTGGGGGCACCCGTCTTGGCAACCGCATGTGGCTCTTCGCCACCACGATGGTCGTCACGGGAGCCACATTCAGTGCATTTTGGATCGTGATGGCCAACTCTTGGATGCAGACACCGCAGGGCTTCGAAATCAGGGACGTCGGTCGAGGCCCCCAAGCGTTCATGACGAGTTTCTACGACGTCGTGTTCACCCCTTCGTTCATTCCACGAATTCTCCACGTCATCGCAGCGAGTTGGATTACTGGTTCCTCACTTGTTCTCAGCGTTGGTGCCTACTACTTACTGAAGAAACGCCACGTTGAACTAGCGAAAACAATGATTCGTGTTGCGTTACCCGTCTTCGCTGTGTTCGCAGTGATGCAAGTCGCTGTATTCGGCGCTAACCAAGCCACACAAGTCGCAAGAGACCAGCCCGCGAAATTGGCGGCCATGGAAGGTCTCTACCAAACGGAATCCTGCGCGCCGATGTTCTTGCTTGGCTGGACCAATCCGGATGAGGAAAAGACGACCGGAGTTCATATTCCGTGTCTGCTCAGTTTGCTCACCACGAACAGCTTTGACGCCCCCGTTACCGGCCTCGAGGCCACTCCCCGAAACGATTGGCCCAATGTCAGCGTGGTATTTCAGGTGTACCACGTCATGATCAACCTCGGGATGCTGTTTGTCCTCATCGGCCTGACTGCATGCGGCTTTTGGATCTGGAAACGAAAAATTTGGAACCAGCGTTGGTTGCTCTGGGTCTTGGTTTCCTCGGTCGTTCTCACCGAGATCGCCACAATTACAGGTTGGTGGACAGCAGAATTCAGTCGACAGCCATGGATCGTTTGGCAGGTTCTAAGAACCGAGGACGCGTATTCACCAAACGTCACATTTGCACAGGTCGTCTTTTCGATAGCAATGTTTGTCGTCCTTTACATCGTCGTCTTCATCGTCTTCCTTCGTCTTCTTGATCGACGCATCAAAGAAGGACCTCCCCCGCCTCAGGATTCGGAAGAAACAGAATCGCTGCCCGACTCATTTGGTGAAATCTTTCGTCGACGTTCACGCGTCTCTAGCGGAGGTAAGTGACCATGTGGCTTCAAACGACATGGTTCGTGCTCTACATCTTCATCATCAGCGGATACGCCATCCTTGATGGCTTCGACCTTGGCGTCGGCATGCTCTCCCCAATCGTTGCTCGCAATGACCGCGATCGCCGCATCCTTTTGAATGCGATCGGGCCCGTATGGGACGGCAATGAGGTTTGGCTCGTCCTCGGCGGCGGTGCTTTGTTTGCTGCGTTCCCTGTGGTCTATGCCTCGCTCTTTAGCGGTTTCTATCTCGCAATGATGCTTGTCCTAATGGTTCTCATTTTGCGAACAGTCGCCATTGAGTTCCGATCAAAACGCCCCGAAGCCTGGTGGCGTTCGCTCTGGGACTGGATCTTCACAATTTCTTCCTACGGGATCACGATCCTTCTGGGTGTCGCCCTCGGCAACGTCATCCTTGGAGTGGCGCTCGACCAACAGGGGAACATGAGCGTCGATTTCCTCGACTTATTGAATCCTTACTCGCTCGCACTCGCGCTTGTTTCAGTGTTGATGTTCTCACTTCATGGAGCGATTTTCCTCACACAGAAGACCACCGGTGAGCTACTTGAGAAAATCAAGTCACTCATTCCCAAGCTGCTCATAACCTTTTTTGTCCTTATGACAGCACTCATAGCGTGGACTCTCTTGCGAGACGAACAGTTCACCCAAAACTTCAAAGATCGACCGTGGACCGCACTCTTCCCGATCTTGGCTTTCGCTTCAATTGCCGCGTCCTGGCTCCTCGTCCGACGCGGTGCCTACCTCAGTGCATTACTTGCTTCGGCGACAATGATCGCGCTACTCCTCGGAGCTATCGCTTCCGGGATGTATCCCGTCATGCTGCGCTCCACAACGAACAGCGCGTACGACCTCACTGTCCAAAATGCCTCCGCTGCAAACGAAACACTCATGGTGATGTTCGTATTCGCCCTAATGGGCATGCCATTCGTTCTTCTCTACACCGCCGGCGTCTATTTCTTCTTCCGAGGCAAGGTTGAGCTCGACGACGAGAGTTACTAAGTCCTACCTCCACCGACGCGGTACCGTCACAACCCATGGGCTCCAAGGAACTCTTGTCGATCGTTCCAAGTGCTCGGCGCCTCTACCACGTCGGCGTTGCGCTGAGCATCCTCGAATCCGTTGCACTTGTGGCTTGGACCATCGCCCTCGCACAGGCAATTTCAAACTTCGTTGGGGGTCGACCATATGCTCCGGCGCTTGTCGCTCTCGCAGGCCTTCTCGCCTTACGCATTGGGCTCAGTTTCGTAGGTTCTCAGGTTCTTGCGACATCAAGCAGCCAACTTAGGTCCGGCGTCCGAGCTGCCCTTACTTCACGCTGGAGCGCGAATAGCGATGAGCTGACATCAACCGGCGTTGATAGCGCGCTGTTGGGTCCAGGAGTTGACTCACTTGATGACTACGTGGCGAAGTTTTTGCCCGCGCGCTCCGTTGCTGCGGTTCTACCAATTGTCGTCTTTCTGACAATTGGGTTTCTTGATCCATGGACGTTGTTGATCTTGATCTTCGCTGGGCCAATGCTGATCCTGTTGCTCGCAGTAATTGGATCTCGAACCAGAGAGCTTTCCGAACAACGCTTCCGCGAACTCGGTTGGCTGCGTTCTTTCTATCTCGACATGGTTCGAGGCATCCCCACACTCAAAGTCTTCGGGCGCGCGACCGAAAGCATTACCGCTATCGAAGATGTCAGCGATCGATTCGGACGCACGACCATGAGCGTGCTTCGTACCGCATTCCAGACCTCTCTGGTTATTGAGTGGGCTGCTACCGCAGCAACGGCGCTAGTAGCCGTTCAAGTCAGTTTCCGATTGGTGGAGGGAAACATGGGATTCGGCACGGCCCTCACGGTGCTGATGCTCACACCCGAGTTTTTCGCTCCACTCCGCAACTTGGCAATTGAGTATCACGCCGGCCAAGCGGGCAACGCTGTTCTCGATCAACTCCCTGACCTCAACGCGTTGGAGGTGGAGCCGCCTTCGCCCTCAACGATCTCATCAGTCCCACCCAGACAACCGCCGAGCATCCGATTCGAAAACGTTTCTTTTTCCCATCCAGGAAACGACCAACCCACTCTCGACAGTGTTTCCTTTTCGATCGCCGCTGGTGAAAACGTCGTGCTTGTTGGACCCAGTGGTAGTGGGAAGAGCACCCTTCTTGGCCTTCTTCAAGGGCGCCTAGAGCCAACTCATGGCCGGATCACCGTCAATAACAAACCACTGGCCGACATTGATCCCCAGGAATGGCTCGGGAACATCACCTCTGTTCCTCAAAACCCATTCATGTTTAGTTCTTCAGTGAAAGACAACGTCGCCCTCTCTGATCCAAGCGCTAGTACCGGACAGGTTCATGGCGCTCTCAAACTTGCTCTCGCCTCGGAATTCGTCACAGAGCTTCCCCTCGGAATCGACTCAAAAATCGGAGAAGAAGGCGCAACCCTTAGCGGAGGACAGCGTCAGCGTCTGGCGATCGCCCGCGCGGTTCTTCGCGATGCACCACTGGTGCTACTTGATGAGTTCACCGCCCACCTCGATCCAGTTACTGAACGCGACATGATCAGTTCTCTGGGTGGATTTCTCGAAAGCCGAACAACTGTCATCGTCGCTCATCGGCAAGCAACGCTCTCGCTCGCTGATCGAGTCTTTGAATTCACAGCCGGGCGAATTGTTGAGGTGCCCCAATGACGACGAAGGCCCCGGGTCGACTCCTCTTCAAAAAAATCGGCAAGACCCACCGATGGGTAGTCCTCACTTCTGTACTCGGGATCATTCCAATCGGCTCCGGGATCGGTCTCTTCGCTTTCGCTTTGTATCTCCTCACGAAATCTGCACTCCTTGGTACAGCCGCTTCGGTCTCTCTCACAATCTTGGGGGTGCGTTTTTTTGCCCTTGCGCGTGTCGTCGGCCGGTATTGCGAGCGCTACCTCGGGCACTTGGGGACATTTCGAGTTCTCGCTCGTTTGAGGATTTGGCTCTTCGAGCAACTCATCGACACCGATTCAATCCTGGTTGCGAATCAACGTCGAGGCGATGTTGTAACTGGGCTTGTTGACGATGTCGACACTATGCAGGACCGACTCTTGCGGGTCTCGAGCCCTCCATTTGTCGCACTCGGCACATTGTTTATCGCTGTCGCCGTATTGATAGTCATCAACGTTCAGAGCGCAGTCATACTCGCTGCATTTTTCCTCGCTGGCGCACTGCTTCTTCCACCACTGCTGTGGTCGCGAACTCGACACTTGTCTGCTCAACTCATACGGCTGCGCGCCCAGCGCCTCACCGAAGCGACTGAGTTGATCGATGGCTTCGAGACGCTCATCATCTGGGGACGGGCCAATCAACTCTCCGAGTCAATTGAGCACTTTGATTTGCAAGAGTCTCGTATCTCTAAGCATTTGGCCCGCATTCGAGCTCTACTCAGCGTTGCTGTCATCGCCCTCACCGGCATGTGTGTGCTGGTGATTGTCGCCGCACTCCAGTCAACGGAATTTTCTGCGACCAACAGTTATTGGCTTGCCGCAGTTCCACTCGTCGCACTCGCTTCATTTGAAGCTCTCGGCCCCCTACTGCTGGCGCCCGACTTCCGAGCCCAAACCGATGAAGCCGCCGCCCGAATTCTCGCGATCGCCAGCACATCGCCAGCATCGGCTCCTCCGGTGCGAAGCGAAAGCGTCACCCTCCAACAGGCCCCAACAGTCCCGACCATAGCGATTTCGAATCTTTCATTTGCCTATGCGAATTCACTCCCGATCTTCGTGGATGCTTCGGTCACGATCCCCTTCGGCTCTACCGTGGCGATTGCCGCACCTTCCGGGACAGGGAAATCAACGCTTTTAGAACTTTTGGTCGGGTTGCTCCCATGCCAAAGCGGGACTATTTCGATCGATGAGTTTCAACCCGCCCAACTTCAGGGCTTTCCACGCCCATGCATCGCTGTCGTTATGCAAGATGACCATCTCTTCGACACAACCATTCGAGACAACCTCCTTGTCGGCGATGGAGATGCAACCGATAGTCAATTGCTCGACGCATGCCGAACTGCGGGACTTCTTCCATTTATTGAAGCACGTCCGGGGGGCCTTGATGCCCCCATCGGACCGAATGGCGATGAGCTCAGTGGTGGTGAGCGTCAGCGCCTCATGATTGCGCGTGCCCTCCTTGCCGACGCTCCGATCCTCGTTCTTGACGAAGCGACCGAGCACTTAGAGCCTTCACTTCGGTCCGAAGTGCTTGACGCGATCCTGACTTCACGTAACGGCAGAACGACGGTAATGCTCGCTCACGAAATCGATAACGTCGATGGAGTAGACGTTACCTACGACCTCATCGACGGAACGTTCGTCACCCGCTAATCGCGTCTTGCAGCCCTTGAAGCTTGTTCAAAAGTAAACGACCGTAATTATCTACGGCCGTTTGAACATCCAATTACGGCTTTATCGCTCGTTTCACTGGTCGATCCCAGCCCGGCTGGCCTGTTGCCTTCGGGCTTGGCCAAAGACCAGGCCCCATTTCGAGGATCCCGTGATGAGAACCGTATTCACCGAGGAGGTTGAGATAGCGCGCAGCATCGAATGCCTCGGCGCCGCGCACACCAGCACCCACCCAACCGCCGCTGGCAAGAAGTTCGATCGCGACAACCGGGCAGATTGCTGTCTGCCACAACACTGCCTGTGAACCCCAGTCGCGCATCGTGGTTTCGTTATCGGCGACGTGGTACAGGTACACCTCTCGCTGTTCGCCGTCAAAGGTTCCACGAACCCAGGTGCCTGCACAGGTCTTTCCATGCATGAGATGCCCAAGTTCGGCCGGGTTTGGCAACAACGAGGCGAGAACATCACGAGGCGAAACCATGGCGTCGCCAACTTTGATCTTTTCCGTTGAGTCCAAACCCAAATACGCGAATGTCTTCAGCCAGTCGATGAATTCGGCGCCAAGCCCGTACTTAAACGTGACGCGTTCACAATCAACTTCCCGCGGAACTAAGACAACTTCCTCATGCTCAACGTTGACACACTCAATCGGACCAATACCCGCAGGGAAATTAAAGACTTCTGGCTCGCTAAAGCATTCGGTCGTAAAAAACCCGCGCTTCTTTTCCCAGATGAGCGGAGGATTAAGACACTCTTCGAGTGTCGTCCAGATGGAGAACGTGGGGGCAAAGTCATAACCATCGATCGAAAGGTTGGAACCATCGCGGATGCCGATTTCATCGATCGTGTCGAAGAGATGGTCGGCCGCATAGCGAGCAAAAATGTCGGACAGCCCCGGCTCCACACCCATACCGATGATTGCGAGCAGCCCCTTCTCTCGCCAGGCTTCGTCGGCAGCGAGTTGCGCAGCACCAAGGGGAACACCGACTTCGTTATACGGATCAGTGGGATGAGGCTCACTGAGGTTCATCGCCATATCGAGATAATTCGTGCCGGCGGTAAAACACGCGTTGAAGATTGGCTCGTTGAGACGCGGATCGCATGCGTTCACAACGATGTCGGCATTCGTCTCAGCGATCAGAGCAACAATGTCGGCTTCATTTCGAGCATCAACTCGCTCAGCGCGGAACCGCCCAGGATCATCAAGTTCGTCGATTGCTCGTTGCGCCGACTCAACCGAAATGTCGGCAAGCGTGAACGATGAAAAGAAGGAACGGTCTTCGGCGATGGACGCCATCGAGGCGCCGACACCACCTGCTCCAATCACCAGGATGTTCATGACTACCCGTCTAAGGAACGCCTCGAGTGCGAGGTCGTGACCTTCAGTCTGCCCCATCTGAGGCCCACTTTCACGGTCAGTGCCCGGGGTTCTCGCCCCATACGAGTCTGATCAAGATCCGACCTCGAGGAACTCACTCATCCCGCCTTGATCAAGATTCGATTCAGACAAAGTCATACTCCTCAGGGTTCACCTTGCGAGTCCATTCCCAATAGTCAGGAATAGGCCACGGCGAAAGCGTGTAGATCTTTCCGTCTTTGTTCTTGAAATGAGAGTGCTTCACCGTCGGATGCGCCCACACCATCTGGCCAATTTCCGACTCATAGGTCGCAACATACTTGTCGTGCACATCAGCTTTCGGTTCCATAGCCCGATGACCAGTCACGAGAAGTTCATGAATTGCGCTCATCACGTAATTCACCTGACATTCCGATTGGAAAATCAGGCTGGCTCCATGAGCAAGGTTTGTTCCCGGTCCGTAGAGGCAAAACAAGTTCGGAAAGTTTGGAATGGAAATTCCGAGATAGGCCGTGGGCTCTTCGCCGAACTGTTCGCGAAGGTTGATTCCTTTTCGACCAATGATGGTCATTGGGAACAAGTAGTCATTGTGACGGAAACCGGTTGCATAAACGATGACATCGGCAGGATGATGCTCGCCGTCTTCAGTCACAACGCCATCGGCGACAACGCGCTCAATTCCGGTCTTAATGAGTTCGACGTTGGGCTTCACCAAGCATTTCAACCAAGAACCGTTGTCCTGCAGCATCCGCTTTGCTGAAGGCGGATAGTGCGGCATGGATTTCTCGATGAGGTCGGGGCGGCCTTCAAGGTGAGAGGTGATCCAGTTTTCAAAGATCCCACGACGCTCGAAACTGGCCTGACTAATCGAACGACCTTC
>SYBH01000108.1 GCA_005787345.1 Actinomycetota bacterium | reverse complement strand
GTTAATGCGTTGTCGTTTCACGCATTGACAACGATGGCGCGTACTTTTCCGCGCGACAGATTCTTGCTGCACCAGTCGACCGGAGCGTAACAGGTCTTGGACCTGGTCAGAACGCCCGCGATCGTGGCGCCGGCGGGCAACAGCGCCAGCATGACGTCGTCGCGGCCCTGATAACGAACGCCCGAGGCCGCGGCGGCGAGCTTGACGCCCGGAATCCGCGGCAACGTCGGCGTCGTCTTGGGCGCGAGCGGCGATTGGGCGTGTTTGGCAGACATGCAGTTCCCCTTGCGGCAGCCAGAGTCCGTCCCAGACCGCCAGCGGCGGCAGACTACACCAGAATGGCCGAAGAAAGTGAGGTCTCGTTGCGCCCGGTCTACCGGGGGGTCGCAGGCTGTGCCGGCGCAGGGCGGGCCGCCGGCGGCGCGGCAGGTGGCGTCGGAGCCGCTGCCCCCTCGAGCTTGCTGCCGTCCATGTTGAACTTCTCGATCTTGGCGCCAGCGCGCAGTTGATCGCGCATGGCGGTCACGGCCTCCTGCGCCAGCTCTTCGCGGATCTGTTCGGACATCTCCTCGAACGACGGCGGCGGCGCACGGCGGCGGTCATCGATGAAAATCACGTGGAAACCGAACTGCGTCTTGACCGGCGTCTCGCCGAGCGTCGCTTGTACCCAGCCATCAATGTCGACGCGTCCTCAACCCGCCACGAAGAACTGCTGTATGACGCCAAGCAACTCACGCAGGTCCACAAGCTCCGCCGAGTCCTCGCAGGTCTTGCCGAGGGTGGAAGTGCTGGTCCGGGGCTTGAAATGCTTAGTGACCGATTGGGTACCTTCCGCACCAACGACGAGTTCTTGGCCGAGGTGGCCAAGGGCTAACCCCCTGTCCTGGACCGGTTCAGGGCCGAGATTGCAGTTCTCGTCCCGGACCGCCACACTTGAGAGTCCCGAAATCTCTCTGGAGCACCGCCATGAAGGCCGACATTCATCCCGACTACGTCGAATCGACCGTGAAGTGTTCCTGTGGGAACACGTTCACCACGCGATCCACGAAGGCCGAGCTCACCTCGGAACTCTGCAACGAGTGCCATCCGTTCTATACGGGCAAGCAGAAGCTGGTTGACACCGGCGGCCGCATCGAGAAGTTCGAGAAGCGTTACGGCAAGCGCCGCAAATAGCGGCACCACCGAGCCACTGCGCGGTCAGGAGCCGACCGTGCCCCTAGATCCAGATCAACGAAATCGACTGCTCGCCGCGAAAGCGCGTGCACTCGTTGCCGACGCATCCAATGCTGATGCATCCGAACTGCGTGTCACTCCCTTTCCGGGCGGGGCTCTCGTGCGCGCTGCAACGGCAGCATGGTGCTTGCTCGATGACGGTGCAGTCCGAAGTTTTGGCGCAGCAATGGTTCTCGCCGATCGTGAAGGTATTGCCACTTTGCACGTGATGGCCGAATCGGTGGAGACCTCAAGCATTGTTGCGCGCCGCGCCGAACAATTCCGAAACGCACCAACGGTGTGGCGAATTGAAGGTCGCTCTCTTGTTCCCGTTGCCCCTGCTCCAGTTCCCGTTCCCGTTGAACCGTCGGCTGCTGCGCGTGAACTCATTGGGATGCTGACCGCTGCTGGCGTTGATGTGACTGTCGAGCACGGTGAAATTCGAGGCGAACTGCGCGGATTGGAAATTGCGCGCGTCGTGGAATCAACCGAAGGCACGCGTCTTGAAGTCGGCGTGGGCCGCCATGATCGTGAAGCATTCACGATGGTGCACGGAAACCTTCCGACGGCGAAAGCTCTTGAATCGGTTATTTCCAGCGTCGATGCCGTCCGACGAGCTGATGCAGAAGCCCATCCACTTCGACGGCTGGCCCCCGAAGGTTGGCTGCGGTGGCGTCTTCTGCAAGATCCGCACCTCATTGGTGCTCAACAACTCAGGCCTGTCGAACCTCCGACGCCGCGTGACAGCGTCAAAGATGTTGGTGCATCAATAGCGGTGGGACTCGATCTTGCTGGTCAATCCCTTGTGGTTGCGTGTTCGGTTGGTATCGATCTCGATATCGTGCCAACCGCCGCCGATGCCCGCGTCCTGAATAATCCAGATGCCCGCGTGGTGATCGTGGTTCCCGAACGTGATGATCACCCTGCCACTCGAAGGCTGGCAGAACGCCTCATCGGGCCTGCTGAAGTCATCGGGCTGTCGGGCGAGTGGCGAGACCGCGAGACTGCACTATGAGCATGCTTGAGCGCCTCCCCGATCTTGAACGGGAACACACTGAGATCGAAGGTTCGTTGGCTGATCCGGCGATGATCTCCGACCAAAAACGCTATGCCGAACTCAATCGTCGGTATCGAGATCTCGGTGAGCTCGTCTCCCGGTTGCGTGACCTTGATCAGGCGACTCAAGACCTCGCTGCAGCCCGAGAAATGTTCACCGACTCCGACGGTGACGATCGCGAGATGCTTCGCGACGAAATCGACACTGCAGAAGCTTCAATCGAGCGACTCGATGAAGAAATCAAAGTACTGCTGCTTCCGAAGGACCCAAACAACGATCGCAATGTCATCGTCGAACTTCGAGGAGCCGAAGGCGGCGAAGAAGCCAACCTCTTCGCTCGTGATCTCTTCGAGATGTACCGGGGATTTGCAACGAAGCAAAGTTGGAAGTTCGAAATCATGGATGCCCAGGCTTCAGATCTCGGCGGGTACTCAGATGTGACTTTCCGACTTGCTGGTGACGGCGTGTGGTCGAAAATGAAACACGAGGGTGGCGTACATCGCGTGCAGCGAGTGCCGGTCACCGAAAGCCAGGGGCGCGTGCACACTTCGTCAGCGACGGTGACGGTTCTGCCTGAAGCCGATGAAGTCGATGTCGTGCTCGATCCAAATGAACTTCGCGTTGATGTGTACCGCTCCTCTGGTCCTGGTGGGCAGTCAGTGAATACGACTGACTCCGCCGTTCGCATCACTCATATTCCGACCGGTGTCGTGGTTGCAATGCAGGATGAGAAGAGTCAGATACAAAATCGCGAAAAGGCGATGCGGGTGCTTCGTAGTCGGTTGCTGCAGGCCGAGCAGGAAAAGCAGGCAGCCGAAGCATCGGGTGCGCGCAAAGCGCAGACTGGTGGTGGTGGACGTTCCGAGAAGGTCCGTACCTACAACTTCAAAGAGAATCGCCTCACTGATCATCGCATTGGTCTGACGCTGTACAAACTCGACAAAGTGCTCGGCGGCGATCTTGACGAAGTGGTCGACGCATTGGTCGCTGATGAACGGGCGACGCAACTTCGCGAACGCGACATATGACCGAGAACACCGTTACCTGGCGCGAAGTCGCCGCTGAAACCGAAGCACGACTGTCCGTCATTGCCGATTCTCCGGCGAACGAAACGCGTTGGATCATTGAGCGAGCTGCTGGTTTTGACGGAGGGGAGTATGTCCTCGGTCTTGACGAAAATGTCACTGAGCGCGCGATGCATTTCCATGACCTCATGCTCGAGCGTCGGCTTGCTGGCGAACCGCTGCAGTACGTACTCGGGCGCTGGGGTTTCCGAGCGCTCGACTTGTTCGTTGACCGCCGTGTGCTCATCCCGCGTCCCGAAACGGAAATGGTTGCGGGTCTTGCAATCGATGAATTGAAGGCGATGCGCTCAGCGGGGATCGATCGGCCGGTTGCTGTCGATCTCGGAACGGGTTCGGGCGCAATCGGACTGTCGATCGCTGTGGAAGTTGAACGAGCAGAGGTATGGATCACAGATGCATCGGCAGACGCGCTTGTCGTCGCTCGTTCAAATCTCACCGGTATCGGTCGCGCCGCTACCCGGGTGCAAGTGGCCGAAGGTTCCTGGTTTGAAGCGCTTCCTCGGGAGTTGCTCGGCGCAATCGATGTTGTAGTGAGTAATCCTCCCTACGTCGCATCCGACGACGACATCGAAGACATTGTTCGAGAGTGGGAGCCACTGTCGGCGCTCTTCGCAGGTAATGACGGGCTCGACGACATTCGAATGATTCTTGAAGATGCACCGACATGGCTTCGCTCCGGCGGAGTTCTGATTCTCGAAATGGATCCGGGTCAACTCGACACAGCCTCGGAACTCGCACGATCGTTTGGTTTCGTGGGAATCGAAACGCATGCCGACCTTGCTGGTCGTGACCGAGCACTCGTCGTGCGACGAGCAAGCTGACATGGCGGTCGTTCTCGCGCTGGTTTCCTCAGTCCTTTGGGGAACCTCGGACTTCTTCGGCGGCACGGCTTCAAAGAAGTCGCCTTCGACGACGGTGTTGTTACCGGCTTCTTGCGGGGCGAGAGTCCGGGAGCGACTCAGACCATAGGAATTGCGATTGCAATAATTGGAGTAATTTTGGCCGCGGACCGCAGGTCAGAACTGCCAAGGGAAGGCGGACCAATCGGCGTCGCGCTTTTCAAGAAATGAATCGCGACCTTCTGCGGCTTCGTCGGTGCCGTACGCGAGACGAGTCGCTTCGCCAGCAAAAATTTGTTGACCAACAAGTCCGTCGTCAATGAGGTTGAACGAATACTTCAACATGCGTTGCGCTGTTGGGCTCTTGCCGTTGATCATCGCGGCCCATTCAAGCGCAACCTTTTCAAGATCGGCATGCGGAACAACTTCGTTGACCGCGCCCATCTGGAACATTTGCTCCGCGTTGTATTCACGGCCTAAGAAGAAAATCTCTCGTGCAAATTTCTGGCCGACCTGGCGAGCGAGATATGCCGAGCCGAAGCCGCCATCGAAACTTGCGACGTCGGCGTCGGTCTGTTTGAACTTCGCATGTTCTGCGCTTGCGAGCGTGAGATCGCACACAACATGCAGGCTGTGGCCACCTCCAGCCGCCCACCCGGGAACAACACAGATCACGACTTTCGGCATGAACCGAATCATTCGCTGTATCTCAAGGATGTGAAGTCGGCCGTTGCGTGCTGGGTCAATTGTGTCGGCAGTTTCGCCGTCGGCGTACTTGTAGCCGTCCTTACCTCGAATGCGTTGATCGCCACCGGAGCAGAAGGCCCAGCCACCATCTCGTGGTGACGGACCATTGCCTGTGAGTAGTACGCAGCCGACATCGCTCGACATGCGCGCATGGTCAAGCGCTCGGTAGAGCTCGTCGACAGTTTGTGGACGGAATGCATTGCGGATCTCGGGACGATTGAATGCCACGCGAACCGTTCCCTGGTCTACGGCGCGGTGGTAGGTGATGTCGGTGAAGTCCTCAAAACCGGGGACGGGGCGCCATGCGGTGGGGTCAAAGAGTTCCGAGACCATGAATTCCTCCGGTCAGATGAAGCGGGTTGCGCCTACCATCGTCGCGGACGGGGGCACCCGTCCATGCCGAAAGGTGGGAATTGTGTTCGGAAAGCGAAAAAAAGCGGTGAACGGGGCCTCCCGACTGAGGGGCTTGGCCTTCTTCGAGGGGTTCAGCGACGCCGAACTCGATCGAGTGGCCGAGTTAGCCGACGATGTCGAGATTGAGGCAGGGGAGCTTTTGATCGATCAAGGCCGAGTCGGCCAAGAGTGTTACGTCATCGAAACCGGCGAAGCGGAAGTCTTTGTTGGCGAGGATCATTTGGTCACGCTTGGACCTGGCTCCATGGTGGGCGAGATGTCGCTTATCGATCGACGCCCACGGACAGCAACGGTTGTGTCCACGACCCCGATGGCGTTACTTGCGTTCGACACCAAGGCATTTCAAAAACTCTTGAGTGAAATGCCAAAAGCCGAAGAACGAGTCCATACGTTGCTTGCTTCTCGCCTGAAGGCCAACCTGAGCGACAGCTAGTTCGTCGATTGCGTTAGTCCAATGTGATCGTTCCATTTGCGGAGCGTTGCGCGCGAGTTCCAACGAGCTCAGTCGTCATAGCGGCGTTCATGAAGTCCGCATCGGTGGACATTCCCCAAGAGCGCTGACCCTCTGGTGTGCGGGTCGCAATAAGCGAGCGCTTGGAAACGTCTTCGAAGACGACAGTTGCGCTTTCGATGACGACTTCGCCGACCCAAGCATCGTCATAATCCACGCGGGGTAACGCGTCGACTTCAGCTTGTGGGTTGGAGTGTCGGTAGGCGCGGGCGGACGGCGGTTCGGTTGAAGCGAGAAGCACTGCGTGTTCAGTGGTGTAGCCACCGTTTGCGGTGCAAAGCCCCATAGAGCCAGCATCGTCTCGCAATGTGTCGACCATCGTTGCGAGACCGTGAGTGACGTAGTTGTTGTACGGCCCACCGGCAAAGGTCATTCCGCCGGTCACCGTTAGTGGCCGAGACGCGCCGATTCCTCCCCATCCTTCATCGTTTGTATCGGTCGCAGGAATCAGCCCGAGTTCAATCGCTCCGATCTGAACTGCAGATGGGAAACATGAATAGAGGTCGAAGTATTTGATGTCGTCGGGACCTCGCCCGGCAAGCGCATATGCATCGCGACCGGCGGTGCGCAGTGCGGGCGATGAACACAAGTCGACGCGATTGGAAACATTCCAGTGATCGATAGCTTCTGCGCCTGCGTGAAGAAACACCCATTGATCACGAGGAACACCGGCGCGTTCTGCAGCTGCAACCGAGGTGATGATCACCGCCGCGCCTTGGTCAACCTGGTTGTTTGAGCACAATCGCTTTGTGTACGGCCACGCGATCATTCTGTTTTCTGCAGACGGCGTCGTAATCTCGGAACTGGAAAGGGGAGTGCGCAGCCAAGCATTCGGGTTTGTCGATGCAACTTCAGAGAATGCAGACCACAACGAACCGATGCGTTCGATATGCCCTTCGACACTCAGTCCAAGTCGGGCCCGCAGTGCAACCTCAAATAACGGATACACATGCACGGGCAATTGGACTCCCCGGGCACTTTCCATTTCGTTGACGAGCGGACGGAGGTCGCCTATCGACTCGGGCGACACGACTGAGTCGGATTGGGTTGACCATTCCGGCTCGAGACCGGCCTTGCGGAGTCGGGATCGAGTCCGCGTTGCTTCGCCTCCGGTGATCACAATGACGTCAGCGGCGCCGGCCTGAATATCAGCAGCAGCCCGGGCGACCATCACCCCGGCCAGATTCCCGCCCACGACTGAAGTCGCCAGTCTCCGGGGCGATGCGCCAATTCGTTCGGCGACTGCGAGTGCTGGATTGCGGTATCTCCACGACAGCTCGCTCACCGTCAGGACTTGGTCGGCGCTAGTGAGAAGCCCAGTTCCGCCGCTATCGGTCTCGGCTCGGCGCAAGGCTTCGGCCATGAGTTCGGCTGGTTCAAGCGGTTCGGTCGCAGCGTCGCGGATCATGATCTGTCCGGTGCCGACGATTATTGGAAGTCGGGGATCGAGTTCGAGAGCCATGGCAGGCAACGTACCTGCCGAGCGGGTCAGCGTCCGAAGGTGCGGCACTACGATCCATGACACACCGCACGAGGAGACCTGCCATGCCCTGGCCCGCTGACAATGACGACGCGCTTTTCGGACTCATCGATTCCGAAGTCGAACGTCAGAACACAACGCTGCAGCTCATCGCCTCAGAGAACTTCACCTCGCCTGCAGTGATGCGAGCCACCGGCTCAGCTCTCACGAATAAGTACTCCGAGGGTTATCCCGGCAAGCGCGATTACGGCGGCAACGAGATCGTCGACGAGATTGAAGATATTGCTCGTGACCGGGTGAAAGAACTTTTTGGTGCCGAGCACGCCAATGTTCAGCCGCACTCAGGTGCAAACGCCAACCTTGGCGTGTATCTCGCACTCCTTGAGCAGGGCGACACCGTTATGGGTCTCAGCCTCGATCACGGCGGTCATCTCACCCATGGTTCGCCCGTCAACATCTCTGGTCGCTTTTATAACTTCGTCGCCTACGGCGTGAACATGTCCGATGAACGAATCGACATGGACCAAATGCGCGAGATCGCTTTGCGCGAACGCCCGAAGATGATCATTGCTGGCGCTACGGCCTACCCGCGCATCATCGATCCCGCGCCCATTCGTGAAATTGCCGACGAAATTGGTGCGCTGCTCATGTTCGACGCTGCGCATATTGCCGGTCTGATTGCTGGCGGCGCGCATCCCAACCCGGTGCTGTATGCCGACGTTGTTACCTTCACAACGCACAAGACGTTGCGTGGTCCGCGTGGCGGTTGCATTCTCAGTCGCGCTGAACACGCGGCGGCAATTGATAAGGCGATATTCCCTGGTTTGCAGGGTGGTCCGCTTGAAAATGCGGTCGCAGCAAAGGCAGTCGCGTTCCGCGAAGCAGCCGATCCTTCTTTCAAGGGATACGCGCAACAGATCGTGAAGAACTCTGGTGCACTTGCTGAAGCACTCGCCAAAGAAGGGTTCCGTTTGGTATCGGGCGGCACCGATAACCATCTCTGTTTGGTTGATCTTCGTGGTTTCGATGCTGAACTCACAGGCAAAGAAGCGCAGGCAGTTCTTGACCTCGCTGGTATTACGTTGAATAAGAACACCATTCCCGATGATCCGCGTTCACCGTTTGTGACTTCCGGCGTGCGTATCGGTACCCCTGCGGTTACCACGCAGGGAATGACCGAACCCGAAATGGTCCAGATCGCTTCGTTGATCGCCCGAGCGCTTCGCGGTCGCACTGACGATGCGGCAATCGCCGCAGTGCGCGCTGACGTTGCCGCTCTTTGCGCCAACTTCACCCCCTACGGCTAAGTCAGGGAGTCTTCGACACCGTGCCGAGCATTGGCTCATACGCAATCGTCCTGGTGGTTGTAACCGCCACGACATTTGTGACCTTGTTCGGCATTCGACGTTTCGCTTTTCGAATTGGTGCGGTTGTGCGTCCCGATGCCCGTCATGTGCACGAACGGCCAACACCCACCCTCGGCGGCGTTGCAATGCTGCTCGGTGTGCTTGCGGGCATGTTTACCGCCTGGTGCATGGGATCCTTCGATGCTGTGTTCACCGGAAGCACTGAGCCACTGGGGTTAGTGCTCGCTGCAATTGTGATTGCCGTTGTTGGAGTCATTGACGATCTGAAAGATGTTTCTGCACCAGCAAAAATCGCAGGCATTGTTCTTGCGGCGAGCGTGTTGGTGATCTCGGGAATTTCGATTCTCGTGTTCCGTATTCCTTTCGCAGGCGTGTTTGTGTTGTCCACTGATTGGTCGTACTTGATTTCGGTGGTGTGGGTTGTCGGTATGGCGAATGCCATCAATCTCATCGATGGCCTCGACGGTTTGGCCGGTGGCATTGTTGCCATTGCTGCAGCAACGTTTTTTCTTTATGCCCACGAACTTGGTGGTGAAGGACTCTTGGCCGCCGGCAACGTCGGCCCTCTCGTGGCGATTGTTGCGCTGGGGGCATGCCTCGGCTTTCTGCCACACAACATTCACCCCGCAAAAATCTTCATGGGAGATGCCGGTGCGCTGCTCCTCGGTTTGTTGATGGCTGCATCGACAATGGTCGTTGGCGGGAGAATCGATAGGTCCTATTCCGGTACTTCCTTCTTCTTCTTTGCCCCGCTACTTATTCCGTTGGTCATTCTCGGGGTCCCGGTCATCGACACACTGTTCGCCATCATCCGGCGGGCCCGTTCACGCACCGGAATTTCGAACGCTGATAAGGGACATCTCCACCATCGACTCATGGCCCTCGGGCATGGACATCGACGCAGTGTCTTCATCCTCTGGACATGGACGGCCTTGCTCAGCGGCTTTGTCCTCTGGCCGATTTACAGCGGAACAGGCGACGGCATCGTCCCCTTCGGCATCGCCGCCATCCTCTTGTCGCTCTTCACCATCTTGCATCCGGGGGTGCGAATTGAGCGTCGACGCCTGGCCCGAGACGAAGCCCGCGATGCCCGCCGCAGCGCTGGGCTCGACCGATCGGGGCCTACCGGACCAATCGAGTTTGGCGTCCCAGTCCCGGTCACAGATGACGAGCCTGGAAAAGTTGCAGAAAACTAGCGGCGCGCCTACCTTGTGCGCAGTTTCACAAGGTCAGCGACGCGCAAGGTTTGGTGTTGTCGATCGGTCCAACATTCCTCCGACACACCAAGGTGCGCGGTGAAGAATTCGCAACGGCGCGAACTCACACAGCAAATGGGACGATCCACGGGCGGCTATGAGCTCGCGTTTTCTCCGTTGTTGCTGGCGGCAATTGGCTACGGACTCGACCGCTTGTTCGGAACTGTTCCTGTTCTCACGATCACCTTCGGAGTGCTTGGCCTCATTGGCGCCGTCACCAAGATCTACTTCTCGTATCGCGCCGACATGGAGCATCACGAAGCGAACGGCCCATGGGCGCAACGATGACCTCCCCGACCCATATCGATGGTGATGCACCCGAGGCGATGATCGCTCGCGACATGGTGAAAAAGGCTGCAATTGTTGGGCCGATTCTCATCGTTGCCTTTGGATTCATCTGGGGTGTTCACGGGGCCCTTTCCACCGCCTATGGTCTGGCCATCGTTGTGGCGAACTTCGTGCTCGCTGCTGCGATGCTGACCTGGGCCGGGCGCATCTCTCCGGGATTCGTCATGGGCGCAGCGCTCTTTGGTTATCTGATTCGTTTGTCCTTAATTTTTATGGCTATCTGGCTTGTCCGGGAAGCCTCGTGGGTCGAGTTGGTACCCCTCGGTATCACCATCGTTGTGACCCACCTCGGTCTTTTGTTCTGGGAGATGAAGCGTGTCTCCCTTTCCATCGCTTACCCCGGGCTTAAGCCCACACCTGCTTCGAAGGAGTCGACCTCCAAGTGATCTTCGGACTCGAGTTTCCACCTATCGAGAACCTCGTCGAATGGCCGAACATATTCGGCCCGGCGGACTCTTGGTACGGGTTCAACAAAATCGCGCTCATCAACTTGGTTGCACTGGTCGCAACGGCGGTGTTGTTCCTTGTCGCTGGCCGACAAAAGACGCTTGAACCAGCAACAAATGCGCCGAAGGGTTCGCGCAACCTCGTTGAAAGCGCCGTTGCGTTCATCCGCGACGGCATCATCATCGAGACCATTGGCCCAGCTGGACTTCGCTATTTGCCCTTCTTGGCCTCACTGTTCTTCTTCATCCTGATCACGAACATCTTCGAGGTCATCCCGTTCTTCCATATGCCTGGTAACGCTCGTATGGCCGGTCCGGCCGTACTCGCACTCCTCACCTGGGCGTATTTCATCGCCGTGGGTATCAAGCATCAAGGCCTGAAGTACTTCTGGAACTCGGTGGCACCTCCCGGCGTGCCGAAGGCGCTGCTGCCGCTCGTGGTTCCGATCGAACTTCTTTCGACGTTCATCGTTCGCCCGTTCTCGCTGGCCGTTCGACTCTTCGCCAACATGCTGGCTGGTCACATTCTTCTTGTGACCTTCTCGGTGCTTTGCATCACCTTGTGGGGAGCGTCACTGCTTCTCGTCGTGTTGCCCTTCTCCTTCGTCATGCTCGTCGGCCTTACCGGCTTCGAAATCATGGTGGCCTTCCTTCAGGCCTACATCTTCACCATTCTCGCCTCGGTGTACATCGGTAGCTCGATGCACGCGGAGCACTAATTCCAAAATCGCAATCGGAGCAACTGCTCCATCGCAACCAATGTCGTCACCGGGGCTCGCCGGGGGCGCAACACCCACAACAGGAGAGCAATCACCAATGAGCATGCTTGCGCAAGTCACAACCGCTGCAGAAGCAGTAGCACTTACAGCCGCCGATCAGAAGTCGATCTCGGCTGCTGGTTACGCCGGCCTTGCCTACGGTCTTGCGACCCTCGGCCCAGGTATCGGCATCGGTTATCTCGTCGGCCAGTCAGTTCAGGCCATGGCTCGTCAGCCAGAGGCCGCCGGCATGGTGCGTACCACCATGTTCCTCGGCATCGCCTTCACCGAAGCCCTTGCCCTCATCGGCTTCGTTGTCTTCATTCTTCTGAAGTTCGTCTGATCCTCCTTTTGGGTGTTGCGCACCTGTCCCCGCTTCGGCGGGGCAGGTGACGCCCAAAAGGATTCGCTGTACTGCAGTTCTTTGTACTGAAGTTCTTTGCACTGAAGCAGTTTCTTTTCTGTCCACGACGCACGCTCTAAGGAGTTCCACGTGCTCGCTTCGATTCTGGTGCTGGCCGCTGAAGCCTCTACCACTGCCGCCGAATTACTCGACCAAGCAGCTGGAGACGCAGAGGCGGTCAAGAATCCGATCCTCCCTACCGTCAACGAGATGCTCTATGCAGCGATCTTCTTTATCGCGCTTTGGACGCTGATGAAGTTTGTGTTGCTTCCTCGTATTACCTCGGTGATGGACGGAAGAACCGACAAAATTCGTGATGACCTCGCCGCTGCCGAGGCAGCCGAGACAGAACGCGTCGCCAAGCTTGCACAGTACGAGGCCGGTCTGGCCGGTGCTCGTGCCGAGGCCGTCTCCATCATCGAGGCCACAAGGGCTGAAGGCGATGCTGAACGTCGCATGCAGATCACTGCTGCCGAGGCCGAAGTCGCCGCTGCCCGTGCCGAGGCGGCCGCCGAAATCGCCGACGCAAAGGCCCGTGCTCGCAGCGAACTCACTGGCTCCATCACTGACATTGCTGTGGGTGCTGCCGAAGCCGTTATTCAAAAGCCGCTCGACCGTGCTGCCCAGAGCCGCATTGTTGAGGACTACGTCAACTCCTCCGGCAAGAACTGAGAGGGCTGAACTATGAATTTTCTTTTCGCCGCCGGAGCTGAAAACGGCGTCATCATTCCAGGTGATACCAACGAGGTCATTTGGGGAACAATTTCGTTCACCATTGTCGTTGTGTTGTTCCTTTGGAAGGGCCTTGGCCCGGTCAAGGTGATGTGGCACGCCCGCATTGATCGCATCCGCAACGAGGTCACCTCTGCTGCCGACACTCGTGCAGCGGCCGAAGCCAAGTTGGCCGAGGTTGAATCCAACATCGCCAACGCCGCCGATGAACGCCAGCGCATCATCGCTGGTGCTCGCACCGACGCACAGACGGTGAAGGCACAGATCATCACCCGTGCTGGCACCGACGCTTCTGATCTCAAGGCACGCGGCCTTGCCGATGCCGAATCTGCGAAGCTGCAAGCCACCTCTGATCTCCAATCCGAAATCGGAGTGCTTGCGCTCGGTGCGGCCGAAAAGGTCGTGGCCAACAGCCTCGATGCTGCAACGCAAAACGAACTTATCGACAGCTACATCAATAGCGTGGGGGCAAGCTCATGAGCGACCGTACCGACCTCTACGCCAGTGCATTTCTTTCGCTTGTCCGTGCCGAAGGCTCGGGCAACGAGGTACTCGACGAACTCTTCCGTGTGTCGCGCACAATTGAAGGTAACGACCAATTGCGCACAGCGCTTTCCGATCCGCACCTTCCCGCCGATCGTCGCACGCAGATCGTTCAAGACCTGCTCGAAGGCAAAGCACACGCACTCACCATTTCGTTGGTGTCCACCACCATCACCAATGGCCGGGTTCGCGACCTGCCGATCATCGTCGACAGCATGCTTGCTCGTAACGCTGCAACCGGCGACAAGGTTGTTGCGCAGGTTCGTTCGGCGGTCGCGTTGACCGACGAACAAAAGTCCCGTCTCGCCGCCGCTTTGGCGAAGAAGACTGGCAAGCAGATCGAGGTCGTGGTCGATGTCGACCCCAGCGTCCTCGGTGGCATCGTCACCCAGATCGGCGACACCGTCATCGACGGTTCTGTGCGTCAGCGTCTGTCCCAACTCCGCGAATCGTTCTGAGATCAGAGGATCCTGTAATGGCTGAACTCACCATCAACACCGGCGACATCACCGCCGCCCTCCAGAAGAACCTGGCGGGATTCAAACCTGACCTTGAGTCGACCCAGGTCGGCCGAGTGCTCGAAGTGGGCGACGGTATCGCTCGCGTGTCGGGCCTTCCCGATGTCGGCGTGAACGAACTCCTTGAGTTCGAAGGCGGCACGGTCGGTCTCGCACTGAACCTCGACGAGGACTCCATCGGCGCCGTTATCGTCGGCGATGCTGAGCACGCTGCTGCGGTTGAAGAAGGATCACCAGTGCGTGCCACTGGCCGCATTCTTTCGATGCCAGTCGGCGATGCGCTTCTCGGTCGCGTCGTGAACGCTCTCGGTGAACCCATCGACGGCAAGGGTCCGATCGTCGGTTCGATCCAGCGTCGTATGGAAATTCAGGCGCCTGGCATCACCGGCCGTAAGCCCGTGCACGAGCCGCTGCAGACTGGCATCAAGGCCATCGACGCCATG
>SYBH01000107.1 GCA_005787345.1 Actinomycetota bacterium | reverse complement strand
TCGGTTTCTGTTGGGAGACCAGTGAGGAAATACAACTTCACGCGACGCCATCCGTTGGCATAGGCCGCTTCAACCGCGCTGTAGAGATCTTCTTCGCGAATCAATTTGTTGATGACCTGACGCATACGCCATGTGCCGGCCTCGGGCGCAAAAGTAAGGCCCGTTCGGCGCGCTCGCTGAATCTGCGTCGCAATACCAACCCCGAATGCATCGACCCGAAGGCTCGGTAGCGACACTGAAACCGGGGGGCCATCGTCGGTCGACTGGACGATGTCGCCAACAAGTTTTTCGATACCGGAGAAATCGGCGGTGGAGAGAGAAGTCAAAGCGACCTCGTCATATCCGGTGCGCCGCAAACCCTCTTCGACCATGGTCCGAACTTGTTCGGCCGGGCGCTCGCGCACCGGACGCGTGATCATTCCTGCTTGGCAGAAGCGACAACCTCGAGTGCAGCCACGGAACACTTCGACATTCAGTCGATCGTGGACAACCTCAGTTATCGGAACAAGTTGAGTCTTGGGATACGGGAACTCCGCGAGATCGGCGACCGTGCGCTTTTCTACACGTTCGGGAACATCGGAATATCGAGGCGTAACGGCAACAAGGTTGGCCCCTTCGTAGGTGACGTCGTACATCGACGGCACATACACGCCAACGATGTGAGACAACTCGCGAAGAACGTGTTCTCGACTGCCTTCGGTGCGACCTGACTTCTTCCATTCCCGAACAACTTGGTTGATTTCGGTGATGACTTCTTCACCGTCGCCCAGCACGACGATGTCGAGAAAGTCAGCGATTGGTTCCGGGTTATAGGTGCAGTGTCCCCCAGCGACGATGAGCGGATGATCGGGACGTCGCTCGCAGCTGCGTACCGGCACGCCAGCGAGGTCGACCATGTTGAGCAGATTGGTGTAGGTCAGTTCAGCCGAAAGATTAAAGCCGATGAGATCGAAAAGACCTGCGGGACGATGGCTATCGATCGAGAACAACGGAATGTTGCGATCACGTAGAAGACTCTCGAGATCAGTCCATGGCGCATAGGCCCGTTCAGCCACCGCGTGGGGATTCTCGTTGAGGATTTCGTAAAGAATTTGCAGACCCTGATTTGGGAGACCTATTTCGTAGGTATCGGGATACGACAACAACCACGCCACCTTTTCAGGGGCATGGTGTGGGGTGCGAGCTCCGTCCTCGAGACCGATGTAGCGAGCAGGTTTCGCAACGTTGGCCAGAAGGGGCTCCAGCTGGGGCCATACATCGGTCATGACCCGTAGATGCTACCGGGGTGCCCCCGGACTATTGGAACCGGCGCATATAGACGTTGAGAACTAGGCCTAGACCGGCCAATGCCGTAATGGTTGCCGACCCACCAGCACTGATCAACAACAGAGGAATACCGGTCACCGGCATGATTCCCATAGCCATACCCACGTTCTCAAAGGCGGCGAATGCGAACATGGCCAGCACACCAGCACAAAGATATGTGCCGAAAGTGTCCTTTGCGACTTGAGCGATCCTCCAGATGCGGTAACAAAGCAGTCCGTAGAGCAGCAGCATTGTCGAAGCTCCGATGAAGCCAAACTGCTCAGCCACCGCCGTAAAGATGAAGTCGGTCTCCTGCTCCGGGACAAAGCCCAATTTGGTTTGCGGGCCATCAAAGAGCCCTTGACCGGTGATGCCACCATTAGCAATGGCCTGCTGACTTTGTTCGATGTTGTACACCGAAGCGTTTGAGGTATCGCTCGGATTAACGAATGCCGTTAAACGGTTGCGCTGGTAGTCCGCCAACAGGGGCGAATTCAACGCTCCGACGACACCTATCAATCCGACGATCGTCAGAACTGCGATGTATTTCGTGGGGAGTCCCCCCACAAGCATGATGGTCATCGTGATCGCGACAAGGATCAACGTCTCGCCAAGATCAGGTTGCAACATAATGAGCGCCATAGGTAACGCAGCCGTCGCAAGAAGCGCAATGAGCCTCCGAATATCAATGTCGCCTCGAAACTCCGACAATAAAAACGCGAGAACACCGATCAGCGAGAGCTTCGAGAATTCTGCCGGCTGCAATTGAAACGGCCCAAGAGAAAACCACGATTGGGCTCCATTAACTTCACTACCTAACGGAGAAACAACGAGGACAAGCAGTGCTGTGGTGATGCCGTAAAAAGCCCATGCCCAGTCGTGCAGTTTTCGGTAATCAACGACGCTGCAAAGAATCATTGCTGCTGCACCGATGATCATGAAAATTGACTGCTTGTAAAGGTTCGACTTTGAAAAGTCGGGACCAGGACCACGCGTAGCGCTGTACACAGCGATTACACCCAAGATCGAAAGAACCACCGTGCATCCGATGAGCACCGGATCAATATGTCGAAGAGGTGCGGTCGGATCACGCCGACTCAACTTTGATGCACGCGAGGAAATTGATTGCGGCAGCATCAGTCCATCGATCCATTCGTTGCGGTTCCAGCACCGGTGAGGGCCTGATTGGCAAGCACTTCATAGACCCGACGAGTGACCTCGCCCGATGCTTCTGCACCGAAACCCGACTCCTCCATCACGGCGGTCACCACCCACCTCGGAGAAAGAGCAGGACCATACGACGCAAAGAGCGAGGTATCGGCCCTGCCATCGACCTGTGCCGTTCCCGTCTTGCCGACAATGGGGAAGGCCTGTTGGTCAAAACCTACGAACGCCGAGGCCGCAGTTCCAGAGCCGCTTGTAACTCCTCCAAGCCCTGAGGCAATCGGACTCCGGACATCGGGTGGGAGCGTCACTGTGCCTGTGACTAACGGTTCAATCACCCTAAGCACATCAGACGGATCTGTTGTTGAGCTGTTGGGTCTGAGAATCTTCCAAACCACATGGGGCTGGTAGACGGTGCCCCCGTTCGCAAATGCCGCATATGCCCGCGCGAGTTGCAGGGGGGTAACAACAATTACGTTCTGACCTATCGCCAGTTGGACGTTGTCACCGGTGTACCACTCGCCATTGGGGTACGCATCGGGGTACTTGTTGGAGAGTGCCTTCTTCTCCGCCTTCGTCAGCACGTAGCCGGCCGATTCATTTGGAAGATCAATGCCTGTTCGCTTATCGAATCCGAAAGCTGTCGCAGCATCTTGAATCAGTGTGGTTCCGTCCATGCGGTCGCCAAGCCAATAGAAGTACACATCCGACGAGACGGTGAGACCACGAACCACGTTGACATTTCCGTATTTTTCTTTGCCGGCGTTGGTGAATTCCTGAACGGGATTGCCGACCCGGTAGACCCCGTCGTCGTAAATCGATGAGTTGCCATCAATGAGGCCGTTACTTAACGCAGCAGCTGCAGTCACAAGTTTGAACGTAGAGCCTGGCGCGTATTGGCCGGTGATTGAACGGTCGATTAGCGCACTCGCCCCGTTGACGTCTTGAAGCTGGTTGTACCGCTCTTGCGTGATCCCAGCTGCAAACTCCTGGGGGTCATACGAGGGAGCCGAGGCCAACGCCACAACTCCTCCGTCTTGAGGGTCAAGTACGACAACGGAACCAGCTGGAGCGCCTCGAATTGTGCCGTCGCGCTGAGCTGTCCCCCGCAAAACATCAAGTCGCTCGACGAGCGCCTGCTCGGCTCGAATCTGAACTTCGATATCGATATGGAGCTGGATATCGTTGCCAGACTTCGGAGGTTGATATGACTCAGTGCCAACTGGGCGATTCCTGTAATCAACCTGCACCAACTCGATGCCGGGCGTGCCGCGAAGTTCCTTTTCGTAGGTCGACTCGATGCCGGCCATACCGACAGTTGAATCAGGCTGGTAGGTCTTCTCGACACCATCAGGATCCGTGCCGGGCTCAATCTTTTTCAGAATCTCGGCGGTGATACGTCCGGTGTAACCGAGGACATTCGATGCCGCGGTGCCGTAGGGGTAAACACGAACGGTCTTACGCTCGTACGTAACTGAGGGAAAGTCCTCGGCATATTCGGAAAGACGATGGATCACTTCTTCGGTCACATCTGTTGCGATTGGGACTGCCTGCAGTTGGTCAGAGCCCTTATCCGACAATCGCCTCTCGATGGTGGAGATCTTGATGGGAGCTCCATTCGTCGTCAAAACATCGGCAAGTCTCGCAACCAGATCGTCGCGGTCTTCCACCTTCTTCAACTCATTGCGATCGATCGAGACGATGAGCGACGTGCGATTGTCAACGATGACACGGCCCTTCGAATCAAAAATTCGACCGCGAGGGGCTTCAGTGGCAACTGTTCGCGTTCTGTTCGCAGTGGCCTGCACCGCAAGATCTGAAGCCTCCAGTACCTGCAGGTACCAAAGTCGGGCGAAGAGCGCGATAAAACACGCGGCGATGATCACACCGAGCAAGTTCATGCGGAGACGAGGCGAGGTGGAGTCCATGGTTTAGAGATTCGGAAGGCCGAGAGTGGAGAAGAAGACGGTCACAACGCTCCTAGTTCAGCAGATAGAAACCGTCAGCGGACCGCAGCCCTCGGCAAACGAGCCTCTGGATCAGCCCATCGACAGACCCTGACTGCCGGGAATACGAGCAACGCTGATGATGCTCCCACCACAGCCATGACGGTGAGAACGTGAAATGACAGCAGGTCTGGCCGACCAAGGAGTGCTCCTGTGATCGCAAAAGTAAGGATTCCCACGCCACTAGCAACGAAAGCAATTCCTGCGGTCATCCATCTGGCAGCGTAAATCGTCGCTCCCTCGAGCGACCCAGCAACCACTCCCGAGACAAGTCCAGAGACTGCACCGAGACCGAATGGAGTCACCACCAAAAGGTCGAGGCACAGCCCACAAACGAAACCAACAACTGCACCTCGCTCAGAACCAGCAACAATTCCGGCGGCGATTGCCACGACTAGAAAAAGGTCGGCGCTCACTCCGGCAATGCGAAATTGAGTGATCAATGTGTATTGCAAGAACACCGCAGTTGCGACTACCACGACGTAGCGAATTGCCGGATGATCCATCGTCAGCCCGCTGGCTTCCATAGAACAACATCGGCGTAGACCAGATCATTCAGGTTCGCGAACATCGAGATATCGACCGTTGACTCGAGGGCTGCATCGTTGGTACGGACCGCGGTGATCGTTCCAATCGGGAGATTCGGCGGGAAAGGGCTGCCGGCCAAACCGCTTGTAGCGGCAATAGCGCCCACTGTCACAGCCTGCCGAGAATCAATGTTGGCGCCGCGAAGACTTCCGTCGCTACCTGTTCCTTGTGCGACACCAATTGCTGCAGTTCCAACGACGGAAAAGCCCACACGAAAGGTGCCGCTCGAGAGGAGTGCGACCACTGATCGGTTCTCGCCGACTTCGACAACTTTTCCGATGAGCCCTTCACCAGTGACAACAGGCATATTGCGCTCAATGCCAGAGGAAGAACCCTTATCGAGTTCAATCCGATCACCGAAATTACCAACCGCTCCAGACACGACCCGCGTATGAACTACCGGAGTGTCACCGACGAACGGGATACCCACCAGTTGCAACAGCTGTTGCAACTGTTCCTTCGCAATCGAGTTTGCCGTGATGTCACCCTTCAACCGATCGTTCTCTTCACGAAGAACGTCGTTCTCTTTTTTCAAGTCCTCTTGTTCAAACGCGCTGTCCCAAGCGTTTCGAAATGGGCTGGCAACAGTTGTTGCAGCTCCACCCAACGGCGACAGCACCGTGAGCACGGCACTACGAACCGAATCAATCGGGCCAGATCCTCGACCGTCAAGGGTAAGCAGCAGTACTGCAGAAAGCAGCAGAAGGCTGATCGTGATGCGTGACCGCCCACCGCGTCGCGACGATGCCATGTCTATTTCGACTCAGTTGATAGTCGACGAGAAGAGGACGCCCTTCAAAGCATCGAACTCCTCTAGCGATTGGCCGGAACCGATCGCTACGGCGAAGAGAGGGTTCTGCGCAATGATTATTGGCATACCTGTCTCATGTTCAAGGCGCTCACTGATCCCATGCAGGAGTGCTCCACCACCTGCAAGGACAACACCTTGTTCCATAATGTCGGCCGAAAGTTCAGGCGGGGTCTTATCAAGCGTCACCTTGACAGCGTCAACGATCGCAGCCACTGGTTCTTCGATGGCTTCGCGAATTTCCTCTGTTGTGGTGACAATGGTCTTCGGAAGACCAGTCACAAGGTCGCGACCACGGATTTCGGCGTGCAATTCAACTTCCAAAGGCCACGCAGAACCAAGCGCCATCTTCACTTCTTCCGCCGTGCGCTCACCAAGGGCAAGGCTGTATTCCTTTTTGATGTAATTGATGATCGCTGCATCAAGTGCATCGCCACCGACTCGTGCCGATTGTGAAGCGACAACGCCGCCAAGAGAGATAACTGCAACCTCGGTGGTTCCGCCGCCGATGTCGACGATCATGTTTCCGGTTGGCTCCTGGACGGGAAGTCCTGCTCCAATCGCAGCAGCCATTGGCTCTTCGATGATGTACGCCGGTTTACGCGCACCAGCGAATTCCGCCGCTTCTTGAACGGCGCGCTGTTCAACCGGAGTGATCCCAGACGGAACGCAGATCACCATTCGTGGCTTCGCCCACTTCGAAGTGTGAACCTTCTGAATGAAGTAGCGCAGCATTTTTTCGCAAATATCGAAATCAGCGATAACGCCGTCGCGCAGAGGCCGGATAGCTTGGATGTGCGCAGGCGTGCGGCCAATCATGCGCTTCGCTTCGGCGCCAACGGCGACTGGTCGACCGTCTTTGACGTTGATAGCAACAACCGATGGTTCGTTGAGGACGATGCCCTCGCCGCGTACGTACACGATCGTGTTGGCCGTACCCAGATCGACTGCCATGTCCCGTCCGACAATGTTGGACAGAGAGTCACGCGAAGCGATCGAATTGGAGATACTTGAAGAAATTGAGTTGAAGATATTCCCGGCCATGGGGTGAGCCTCCCGTTGGAGCTCTGGGCCTGTTGCTCTTCGCGAGAGCGACGACGAGGGTGCGGATCAGAGGAGTTTTCAGAAAGACGACGGTTCCAACGAGCCCGCGCAGCACTGCACGTGACCCTCTCCGTACTACAGAAAGGTTAGTCCCCGGCCCTTGTGGGACCAACTACGCCCGAAATCAGAGTCCTGGGAAGAAAAGTTCTATCTCTCGCTGGGCCGATTCGGGGCCATCGCTGCCGTGAATCAGATTCTCAGTGAAGAGAATGCCGAGATCGCCACGAATGGTTCCAGGAGCGGCATCGCGCGGGTTCGTAGCTCCCATCATCGTGCGGACAACCTGCCACGTGTCTTCAGGACCTTCGATGACTGCGACCAGCGCCGGACCGCGGGTAATGAATTCCACCAGTTCGCCAAAAAAGGGTTTCTCTGCGTGCTCGCCATAGTGAGTCTCAGCGGTGGCTCGGTCGATCGTTCGTACTTCAGCTGCAGCAATCCTAAGGTTACGAGCCTCGAAACGGCCGAGGATTTCTCCGACGAGGCCTCGTTCGACGGCGTCGGGCTTACAAATGATGAAGGTGCGATCCATGGATGAAACGCTAGACCAGCCGCCATCCAAGATGCGATTCGCCCCCGGCGTTAAATTCAGTCGCCACGGCGAGCGAAATCCTCAACTGCGGTGCGTGCCGAGCCCGCGACATAAAGAGAACCAGCGACAAGAATGACGTCGTCCTCGGTCGACACATCGATTGCCCGTTGAACCGCTGTCGGGACATCTTCGATTTGCTCCACCATGACACCCATAGCCCTTACAACTGCTGCCACGTCGACTGCGGGTACCGCACGCGGGCTATCCGGCGTGCACGCAATCACGAGATCGGCGTTACGCACATCGAGCGATTCAAGCATCTCGACAACATCGCGACCACCAAGCATCCCAACAACAAGAACCCTACGACCAGCGACATCGAACTCATCTCGCAATGTGAGTGCCGCAGCGCGTGCACCGTCGGGATTATGCGCACCATCAAGGATCAATAGCGGCGAATGCGACACAACTTCGAAACGTCCCGGCATGGTGACTGACCGAAACGCCTCTTGCACGACGGTTTCATCGAGCAATCGATCGAAGAAAGATTCCACCGCAACAATTGCCGTTGCTGCGTTGTCGGACTGATGAGCGCCGTGCAACGGAACGAGTAGATCTTCATAGGTCCCAAATGGTGTTCGGAGATCGATGAGGTGACCCCCGACGGCATAAAGGTCGCTGATGACCTCATAATCGACATCGGCGGCGTACATGCGCTCGGGCCCCTCAGCATCAAAGATGGCCTTCAGCGTTACATCCGTGACTCCGGTAACGAGCGTCGATGTACCGGTGATGATGCCGGCCTTTTCTGTCGCTATCGCTTGCTCCCACTCCCCTTCGCCATCGGTGTGGTCGCGACCGATATTGGTGATGACAGCGACATTGGCCTCGCACACATTCGTAGCGTCGTAGCGTCCGAGTAATCCGACCTCAACGACGGCGACATCGACCGCTGATTCGGCAAACCACAAAAGCGCAGCGGCGGTCAGAAGCTCAAAATACGACGGAGTGATTCCCGATAACGGCGCGACACGGGCGATCTCGGTGACTACCGACGCGAACTGCTCGTCGGAGATTGCTTCGCCATTCCAACTGATGCGCTCGTTGATGCGCTGCAGATGGGGGCTGCTATAGGTGCCCACCGAGAGTCCATGTTCAACGAGTAATGCCGTGATCATTCGGACGGTCGAACCCTTGCCGTTGGTGCCGGTCACGTGAATGACTGGAAATGCCTCCTGAGGATCTCCGAGGACACCAACGAGACTCTGCATGTGATCGAGCGACAAGCCGTGAATAAGGCCGGCAGTTGCCTCCAGATTGATATGGGACTCGAGGTACGCGAGTGACTCGTTGAAGTTCACAGGGTCGGACGCAATGGAGTTGGAGGTTCCGACTTAGGACGCAGCGCGACGTGGGCGGTTTGTACGAGGTGTGCTTGCCCGAGTGATGAAGATCGGCTCGGTCCGCTCGAGAACCGACTCGGCGCCAATGATGACCTTGGCTACGTCTTCACGACTTGGCAGGTCGTACATAATTTCGAGGAGAACTTCTTCAAGGATTGCGCGCAGCCCACGAGCGCCCGTGCCCCGAATAAGTGCTTGATCCGCGATCGCGTTGAGCGCTTCCGGTGTGAACTCAAGTTCGACGTCTTCGAATTCAAAGAACTTTTGGTATTGCTTCACAAGCGCGTTACGAGGTTCGACGAGAATTTCAACAAGTGCTTCACGGTCGAGATTGGCGACAGCACCGATCACTGGGAGTCGGCCGATGAATTCGGGAATAAGACCAAACTTGATGAGGTCTTCCGGAAGGATGCTTTTGTAGAGCGCTCCAACGTCGGTCTTATCGGAACGAAGTTCGGCCGAGAAGCCAATGCCCTTTTTACCAATTCGACTTTCGATGAGTTTGTCGATGCCTGCGAATGCGCCACCACAGATGAACAAAATGTTGGTGGTATCAATCTGAATGAATTCCTGGTGTGGATGCTTACGTCCACCCTGGGGCGGAACCGATGCGGTGGTTCCTTCAAGAATCTTCAACAGCGCCTGCTGCACACCTTC
>SYBH01000106.1 GCA_005787345.1 Actinomycetota bacterium | reverse complement strand
CTCAACTGCTGCTTCATGAGTTCCGCCGGGGATGATGCGCTGTGGGTGCAGGGTCCAGACGCGTCCTTCGGTGAAGGAGTTATCCCAAGAACCCTCGGCAGCAGCACGCCCAACCTTTGGCGCTTTGCCAACCGGATCTTCGAAGGTGACGCTGTCATCGAACAATGCAAGCCAAGCGGTTCGATCCTGAGCATTCCAATTGCCGGCGTGCTGTTGAACGGCAGCAACTGCTGGGTGTGCGGAGAGTTCGCTCATGCGATCACTCCATCGGCACGAAGCTGCTCGATGCGTGCGTCATCAAGACCAAGCTCAGCGGCGAGCACCTCGTTGGTGTGTTCGCCAAGCCACGGCATGCGTACATCGGGACCTTCGGAAACCCGCGACATCTTGATGGGGTTTCCGGGAGTGAGCACCGGGTCGCCGCCCTCGGGACGAGGAATCTCCATGAGCATGTTGCGCGCGGCGACGTGCGGGTCGTCGATGACTTGCTGGGCAGTGAGGCAGGGTCCAGCAGCAACGCCAGCGTCGGCCAGCGCCTTGCACGCCTCGATATTGGTCTTGTCGGCCGCCCACGCCTTTACGCCGGGGCGCAGGATGTCGTCTATGTGTTCGCGCCAGCCTGCGCGAGTCGAGAGTCGTTCGTCGGTGAGCCATTCCGGCTTGCCGACGAGATTGGCGAGACGTTCAAACTCGTGCTCGCGCCCGACCTGAATGATGAACCAACCATTCGATGCTTCGAAGCCATCAAGGACCATCGCCAAACCTTGGCCCGGAGCGGGACGCAGGCCGAGTGACCAGAAGTTGGTGACGAGATCGGTCATTGAGACCATCGCATCGAACATAGCAACATCGATGTACTGGCCGAGGCCAGTGCGATCACGATGCCGAAGAGCGGCGAGGATGCCAATGGTCCCGAATAGTGCGGTACCAATGTCGCCGAGGGCGCCAACTGGTGAAACCGCTGGCGGACGTCCGGGCTCAAGCTTGTAGTCGTAGATGCCGCTCATGGCTTCAGCGACTGCTGCATAGGCCGGCCAGCCGTCGTAGGGAGTTTCGACGGTATTGCCGAAGCCGGAAACCGACAGATAGATCACACCGGGATGCACCGCAGCGATGTCGTCGTAGCCAAGTCCCATACGTGACAGTGCGCCACCTTTGAAGTTCTCAGCGACGATGTCGAACTTGGGAGCGAGGTCGAGGATGAGTTGCTTTCCCTCGGGGGCCTTGAGGTCGACACAGATGGATTTCTTGTCGAGGTTGTTGCGCAAATAGGTGGCGCCAACGAATCGGCCCTCGGGGTCGGTGATGCCGGGCTGCGAGCCACGACCTAAGTCGCCGCCCTTCACGCTTTCGACCTTCACAACATCGGCCCCGAGGCGCGCAAGAAGTTGCGTGGCGTAGGGGAGTGCCTGCATCTGCTCGAGGGCGAGGATGCGCACGCCTTCGAGGGGCTTGCCGTACTGAACGGCATCGGGATTGGTGATTGCTCCGAGTTCCATGCGCCGACCCTACCGGCCGAGCGCCGGACATTTCGTCGCTGCTAGGGCAGCGCGGTGACCTCAACGGGAATGCCGGTGAGTTGGGACATCGTGCTGACGGGATCGAATGAGCCCGGGCCGACCGGTGCCAGTGCATTGACATTCACACCGGGGTAGCGCTGGGCATGGGGCATGCCAGAAGTGTTGGCATTGCCGAACCCGTGAGTCATGGCGACAACGCCGTCGCGCAACGTTTCGTCGATCTTCACGGTGCTCTCTACCGCTCCCCATTGGTTCGATACGCGAACGCGAGAACCATCAATGAGTGCGAGACGATCTGCGTCAGTCGGCGATACGTAAAGTGGGTTATCGGCCGCGCCTTTGGCTTTCAGTTTCTCAACGTTCTGCATTGCCGAGTTGATGGTGTGGGACGTGCGTCGCGTGATGAGATTGAGTGTTCCCACCGGTTCGGCGACAAGTTCATTGAACTGTTCAGCGGTGCGCTCTTTGGCAACACGAAGCATTGGCGGATCTCCTTCGATGGTTCCGCCTGGGCGCATGGTGTCGAGAAACGAACCGGGAGCAACCTGATCGAGCAACGCGATGCCATCGGGAAGTTCCCGCAACGATGCAAGCGAAAGGTCGTGACGACCAAGGGCTCCATCGTTGATGGCGGCCAGCATGTCGGTTCCGTTCGGAAACATGATGGGCGCGCTGGCCTTCTCAGCGATGTCATTGAAGATGTGTTGCTCGGTGCGACGCTCGCCAATTGGTTCAACAATCGCGCCAGCCCACTGCACATACGGGGTGACCAACGTGCCTTGCACAAAGGTGTTGAGGTCTTCTCGTTCGAACCAATCGGTTGCCGGCAGCACCCAATCGGCGAGTTCTCCGGTTGCATTTCGATAGAGATCAACGGTGACGAGGAGATCAAGCGAGTTGAGTGCTTCTTCAAGCTCCGGGCCACCACCCATCGTGAGTAACGGATTGCCTGCTGTAACGAAGAGCGCCTTCACTGCGCCATCGCGAATCATGTCAATAAGTAGTGCACACGGATGCGAAGACACCGTGGGTCGGTAACTGCCCCAAGGGCTGTCGATAAACGATTCGAGTTCGCTCCCTGCTGCAGCCGGAGCGGGATCAGTGCCGCGAGTCGAGGGGATGTTGCCACCGGTGCGGTCGAAGTTGCCCGTGAGTAAGGAGAGCAAATGCATCAGCCAGTAAGCGAGCGCACCTTGGCGGCCCATATTGACACCGGTGGACATGTGCACCGCTGCGGTTGGTGCGTCAGCAAACTCAAGCGCAAGTTGCACGATCAGTTCGGCATCAACTCCGACGACGGGTGCGACGGTTGCTGCGGAAAAACCGCTGAGAAACTCACGAACGGAATCGAGATCGGTGATGCGGGCTGCTCCCGCTTGGTCGAAGCCACGACGGGCATCGATCTCATGCAACATCGCCGCAAGCAGGTACACGTCGGTATCGGGCTTGAGTTGAATGACTTCGCCCACCTTGGGCTCGATTCGACGAGGGTCGATGAATCGCACGGTTCCGCCGCGTTGTTCGATGCCACCCAACCTTGCGATTGGATCCGGCATCGCCAGAAACGATCCCTTACTGACTCGGGGGTTCGTGCCGAAGAGCAGCATGTGGTCGGTGTTGTCGACATCGGCAATGAGGTGCACCTGAGAACTTCCCCAGAGCATCTCGGCGATAGCGAACTTGTTGGAGCAGTCCTGGCTGCCGGTGGTGAACAGGCTGGAGGATCCGAACATTGCGATGAACAACGCAAGTGCTGGTCCGGCGGTTGCATTAAATGCTGCCGGGTTTCCGATGTAGCCGGCGATGGCGTTTGGTCCGTGCTCAGCGATGATGGTGTTGATTCGCTTGGCGATGTCGGTGGTTGCGTCGTTCCAGGTTGAAGCGACAAATCCATCGGCGGTGCGGCGTTGCGGTTCGTTGAGTCGAGACGGATCGTGATGGATCTCGCCGCACAACATGCCCTTGTTGCAGGCGAATCCCTTTGTGACGGGATGATTATTGTCGGGACGCACCTTTTCCACCGTGCCGCCGTCGGCAACATCGACAACGATGCCGCAACCCGCTTCGCACAAGCGGCAATAGGTGCGATGTTTGGTCGTCATGGCTTCAGGCGCTCGCCCGGTACTCGGCCACGATTGGCGCAAGCTCTGCTGGCGTTGCGCCATGCATGATCACGCCATCGCAACCGAGTGCGAGCTGGTTCCGTACCGCTGCAACACAGTCGGCTGGTGAACCAACGGCGGCCCACGAGAGCCAGTCGTCTGGGATGAGCGTTGCCGCGTGCTGCAGCTGTTCGGTGGTGCCCACAACATCGAGGCCTCGAACCGAACTCACGACTTCGTCAGCCAAGAAGCGATCGACAACGGCTTCGTCCCAACCATTGGTGCGGGCGAGCAGGTGGCCATAACCCTGCAAGTAGGTGCCGAGGCGCCCGACCAATTTCATCAGACGTTCTTCTTCGCCAATGTGATCGCCAATAGTGGCGTAACACGACCACACCTTCACGTCATCGGGATTTCGGCCGGCTTTTTCGGCAGCGCGCTTCACGGTTTGCACGCAGTGTGCAGTGGTTTCGTCGGTGAAGAACGTATGCAGAACAACTTCGTCGAAACAGCGGCCCGCGAGTTCAAGCGTGTTGTCGCCGAAGGCAACGATTCCCATGGGCAGGTAGTCGTCGAGCGTTGCATCGAGATGGAGGATCGGCCACGAACCAGCCGGGCCGTTATGGCCCATGATGACCTCGCCGCGAAACAGTCGGCGCATGAGGCCTGCGAAATCTTCCATTTGTGCTGTGGTGATCCGACTGATTCCGAAGGCGTCCTGCATCGGCGCAATGCCGCGACCAAGGCCCAACGTGAAACGGCCACCAGTGAGACTCTGCATCGTGCGCGCGAAGCCAGCCGTAACGATCGGGTGTCGAGTGTTGTGGTTCGTTGCCGCCGTCGAAATAGCGATGCGTTCGCTGACTGCGCCAACTGCACCACACAGCGTGGCGGCTTCTTTCTTGTTGTAGCGCTCGCTTACGAAGACGCGGCCGAATCCCAGGGCTTCGCCCTCACGTACCTCGTTGATGAGGTCGCGAGAGGAATCGGGCTGGCCGGGAAGTGTGTAGAAGCCAAGTTCAGGCAGGACGGTTGCTGTCATGTCCGTTGTCTAGTCGCTCCAGCCCGATTCAGCATCGGGCCCGGTCACTGCCGCTGAGCATTCGCGTGGGCCACGGCATTGCGGCCACTGACGGTCCATCAGTTACTGTCAGACGCATGCGAGGCATCATTTCTTGGGGGGCCTACCTCCCATATCGACGACTGGATAAGTCACAAATTTCCGCGTTCATCGGCCAGGGCGGCGGTCGCGGAACCCGCGCTGTTGCGTCATTCGACGAAGACACCACCTCTATGGGTGTTGAGGCTGCTCGTCTCGCACTTCGTGGCGCTGACGTTTCCGGCGCTTCGGCTCCCGAGGTCGTCCTCTTCGGCACGGCGCTTCCTGCCTACGCCGACAAAACCAACGCCACAGCAATCCATGCGGCGTTGCGTCTGCCGGCCGAAGGTCCGGCATTCGATATGGGTGCATCGGTCGGCTCCACTGCCGGCGCTCTGCGCCTTGCTCTTTCCACCGTGGGCAATCGCCTCGTTGTTACTTCTGACATGCGCACGGGCCTTGCTGGTTCGGCCGATGAAGCCAACGGTGGCGATGCGGCTGCAGCCTTTGTGATCGGCGAAGGTGACGGCGTCGTTGCCGAGTACATCGGCAGCGCAAGCATCACCGAGGAATTCATCGACCGTTGGCGCTCACCGGGCGACATTCGCTCAAAGGTGTGGGACGACAAATTCTCTGAACTCACCTACCTTCCCGCCGGACGGCAGGCCTACAAGAACGCACTTGAATCCGCCGGTCTGAGCGCTGACCAGATCGACCTCGTTGCCGTCGCCGCTCCCACTGCTCGAATCGGCTCTGCGCTTGCATCAAAGGTCGGCGCCGCCAAGGTGGTTGACGACCTCACTGCAACGATCGGATGCACCGGCGCCGCGCAGCCCGGTTTGGTGCTGGCCAACGCACTTGAGACTGCCGAACCTGGTCAAACCATTGCGCTCGTTGGTCTTGCTGATGGCGCTGATGTCATGATTCTTCGCACAACACCAGCGCTTGCCAAGTACACGCCGGCTCGCTCGATTGCATCGCAACTTGAGTCGGGTGCACCGCTTGCCTACGGCCGGTTCCTTTCATG
>SYBH01000105.1 GCA_005787345.1 Actinomycetota bacterium | reverse complement strand
GTGTGACTGCAAGTTTTTGTGTCGCCACCGGCAACTACTTCAACGGTTCGAACTATCAGACGTTGGTTTTGCAGTGGGATGGTTCGGCTTGGACGCCGATACCCAGCCCCAACACCGGCACCAATAGCAACTCTCTGGAGTCGGTGTCGTGTGTGACTGCAAGTTTTTGTGTCGCCACCGGCTCCTACTTCAACGGCAACCTCAATCAAACGTTGGTGATGTCGTTGACTGATTCGGTACCTCCAACAACAACGGGTTTGTCGCCGGACCCGGTGGTTCCTGTATTTACTGGCTGACCCATCGCCAACATCTCCCAGGAACCAACAGTTCGCTTAGAGCGCGTTTCACTTTCGGCGAAAACGCGTTTCACCACCTATTTCTGTAAACCCGTTGACCTGCAGAAACGGACTTACGCGCCATCCCCGGGTGCGCTTCGTTGGGTCGGCGCCAGGGTTGTACCAGCCACCAAGAGGCGTATAGGGAGCCTGCGATTTGAGAAGTTGCGCCACCGCGTCGAGATCGTCAATCACATCGTGCATCAGGACTGGCGGTTTCGAATAGCGAATACCCATGCGGCTACAACCCCTTTGGATCGGACCTGTTTAGGCGACGACGCCCGCGGCTCGCAATCGCTCGATCTGTGCGCCGAGCCCGAGTTCTCCCAGAACTTCATCGGTGTGTTGTCCCAAAGCGGGTGCTCCGCATCCGAGTGCGGCCGGAGTGGCATGGAACTGAGTGGGATGGCGCGGCAGGCGAGCACGACCAACAACAGGATGATCGAACTCTTCGAACATTCCGATGGCAATGGCATGGGGGTCATCAACCATCTCGGCCGCCGACAACACCATGGCGAAGGCCACCCGCTCGCGTTCGAAACGTTCGATGGCATCGGCCTGAGTGAGGTTGGCCGCCATGGCGTAGCACATGTCCATGATGGGCTCGAGTACGTCGCGGTTCTTGCGTCGTTCGCCGACTGTCTTCACGCGGGGATCATCCCAGCCTGGAACATCGAGTGCCTTGCACATTCCGGCGAAGTCGGCGTCGGTGGTGGGCACTACGATGCCCCAGCCATCAACGAAACGCATCGGTGAGAATCCGGCGTTGAAACTCGATGGCATAGAGCCGTCGGCACCAAGGAGCACCTCGTTGCCGGCAGCTTCGGCCCAAAGGAACGACACGCACGCATCGGCCATGCCCAGTTCGAGGTGCTGTCCTCCGCGACCGGAGGCTCGGGCAAACAGCGCCGCCGTAATGGCCTGACATGCAAAGAGCGCGCTGACTTTGTCGGCGGCGTTCTGCTTGATGAATGTAGGCGGCCCGTCGGGCTCGGCCTGCGTGGCGGCGAACCCTGCATACGCTTGAATCGACGTGTCGTACGCGCTGCGATCTCGGTAGGGGCCGACCGGGCCGTACCCAGAAATAGATGCGTAGATCACGTCGGGATTACGCTTTCGCACTGCGTCGTAACCAAGTCCGAGTCGGTCGATGACGCCAGGACGAAAGTTCTGGATGATGACGTCGGCATCGGCGGCCATCTGGAACACGATGTCGCGGCCTTCATCGGTACTCAGGTCCACTGCGATACACCGCTTGCCCCGATTGCAGGCGAGATAGAAGGCACTCATTCCGTTTACGGCGACTCCGATCCATCGAGCGATGTCACCGATGCCGGGTCGCTCAACCTTGACAATGTCGGCGCCCTGATCAGCGAGCAGTGCGGCGGCGTAGGGCCCCGTAAGCGCGATCGACAGATCCAGGACCTTCACACCCAAAAGGGGGCCGGTGGCTTCAGTCATTTCCAATGCTCAGGAATCGGAGCGAGCGATGGCTCGCTCGTCGGTGCCTAGATAGGAAGCGATTACAGCGGGGTTGCTGCGGATCGCCTGTGGGTCGCCTTCGGCGATGACACATCCAGCTTCAAGGCAGTAAATGCGATCGGAAATCGACATGACCATTGGCATGTCGTGCTCAATCACAAGAATCGATGCGCCGAGTTCTTTACGGATCGATTCAATAAGCGGCCCGAAGGCTTCGGTTTCTTTCTGGGCCACGCCGGCGGTGGGCTCATCGAGAAGTAACAACTCGCTATCGAGAGCGAGGAGTGCACCGAGTTCGACGATACGACGGGTGCCAGTGGAAAGTTCGCCAAGGAGAGAATCGGCATAGCGGGAGAGCCCCAGGTAACCGATGATCTCGTTGGCCTGCTTACGCTTACGCCTTTCTCGCTGCGGTGAGGGCGGAAGCGAGAGCATCGACGGAATGAGGAGCGACCGCTCGCGTGCTTCGAGTGCAACCATAAGAGTTTCACGCACGCTCAGCGACGAGAACAAACGAGCATTCTGGAATGCTCGGCCAATACCGAGTCTGGCGCGTCGAGGTGCTGAGCGGTTGTGGGCCTCGGTACCGAAGATTTCGATGCTTCCGGTGCTGGGAACAAATCCGCTTATCGCATTCATAAGCGTCGACTTGCCAGCGCCGTTTGTGCCAATCAGACCAACGATTTCGCCGGGGCCGACGGTGATGGAAGCTTTGTCGACAACCACTCTGCCAGTGAAACTTACAGAGACGTCGCGGACGAGAAGCGGAACAGCGCTGTTCTCATCGTGGGTCTTTACCGATGCGAGTGAACTCACGGTGCCGGTTTGAGTATTGCGTTTCGGCTCCCATCCGCTTCGTTTCGCTAACCAACCCAACAAAAGATCACGCCCGGAATGGATGACGGAAACGAGCCCGCCGGGGAAATACAGAAGTACGACGAGCATGCCAATGCTGCTGGCAAACAGTTTTACCTGAGGAGTGCCATCGAAAAGGATCGGTAACGCAACGATCACAAGCACGCCGAGAATTGCCCCAGTGATTGAAGCTATTCCTCCGACTACTGCAACAGCAACGACACGTAGGGACTGTTCAACTTCAAACCACCCGGTATTGGGGGAGAGCTCCAACTGGGCGGACAGCAACGGCAGAAGGCCACCGGCCAGTGCAGCAAGACCACCCGAAACTGCGAACGCTGTGATCTTTTTGACTGACGGCGAAACCGAATAGGCGGCAGAAGTCAACTCGTTGTCGCGCACGGCGATGATGGATCGACCCAAACCAGTGCGGCGGATCTGCCACACCAGCAAAATCGCAAGAACGGTGACAAAGAGACAGAACCAATAAATGCCTTGGAAATTGTTTCCCTTTACCTTCCAGAAAAGAAGCGTGTACCCCTTGGCTCGATTTACGTCGAGTGTGGCAATTGCTCCGTCTCCAGAGAGGCCAGGATTAAAGATCAGCCAATTTCGCACCATGAGGCCAAATCCGAGAGTGATGACTGCAAGGAAGAGTCCCTTGATCCGCAGCGCTGGTACGCCGACGATGATCGCGGCGATGACGCCGAACGCGACTCCGAACAGAATGGCAACAGGAATGGGCAGGCCTTCGGAGAACTTCACCGTGAAATATGCGCCAATTGCAACGAATCCAAATTGCCCCAGCGATAGCTGTCCTGCCCATCCGGTGAGGACAGTTACGGAGAGAGCGGCGATGATCCACACCAAAATTTCGGCATAACGAAGTGGGTCAGTTGGCTTGTCGAAGATTTGCGGGAGCAGTAGCGCCATTGCGGCAAGTAGGCCGAGACCGAGAATGGTCGACAGACGATAGAGCGGATGCTTGCGCAACTCTTCGTTGGCTGACTTAAGTTTCGTGGTGAGTTGCCATTCGTCGGCACTCATCCCGCTTCCACTTCCGTTGAACACAATGAGAACAAGAAGGATGAGGAAGATCGCCAAGATGTTGGATCCCTGCGGTACTTCACCAACTTGGGCCCACGTCACAAAAAGCATATTGACGATGCCGACAATGACACCGCCGACAACGGTCCAACCGAATGACCGCATCCGACCGAACATGGCTGCGGTAAGTGCCAACAGAAGAAGTGTTGGACCCAGCGCCGAACTCACTGTTGCGATATTGCCGCCCTGGACTGGGGCAATGAGCAATGCAGCGATCACGGCCAACAGGCCACCAAGGGCCCAGACCTTGGTGGACACGGTTCGGATTGAGATACCGGCCAATTGCGCCGATGCAGCGTTATCGGCAGTTGCTCGAACTTGGCGACCAAATTTCGATTTCTGCAGCAGGAGTGTGAGTCCGAGCATCAGAAGCGGAACAGCGATGACAATTGTGATCATTGGTCCGGTGACAGTCACACCGAAAGGTTCCCAACTGCCACTGAGAATGATTGGGTAACTGACACCCGCTACGTCACCTTCGGGAATTGGAAGGCGAAGTTGTAGCAACTGGATGAGCTGAGTGAGTCCCAAGGTCGCGACAAAAAGCAGGAGCCTCGGCTGAGTGAACAATCGCCGCAGGATTAGTTCAGAAGCGACACCAAGGAGAACACCAGCACCTAAGGCAATAGGCATAGACCACACGTAGGGGATCTTGTATTGGACAAACAGCAGTGCCATGGCGTAGCCGCCGAAGGCACCGATCTGCCCTTGAGCAAAGTTGATGACGCCAGTAGCGCGAAAGATAAGGACGAGGCCGAATGCCACGAGGGCATAGACCAATCCCTGAATGAATCCGGAGAAGACGATGTCTCCGCTGAGTGTGAGTCCCAACATCATGATCAGGCACCCTCTCCGCTTAGGAATACGGCACGAAGGAGGTCATCGCGCTCTAACAGCTCTTGGGCTGGACCTTCGAACTTCACTTGGCCACGCTCCATGAATACTGCTCGATCAGCAACCGCCAACGCAACGTTGACTGACTGTTCGACAAGCACCATCGTCGTTCCCTGCTCTTTCAATTTCTCCACGATGCCGAGCAAACGCTGAACGACAATCGGTGCGAGTCCGAGCGACAATTCGTCGATCAGAAGCAGTTCGGGTTCAAGCATGATTGCTTTGCCAAGAGCAAGCATCTGTTGCTGACCGCCGGAGAGCGAACCGGCTCTCGAATCAACGAGGTGAAGAAGTTCCGGGAAGACCGCAAATGTTTCTTCGATCCTCCCGGCCCGCTTTTCCCTGTCCTCAATGAGTTCACTCCAAAGTTCCAAATTCTCCGAAACCGTCATGGACGGGAAAACGGCTTCGCCACCCGGAATCTGCATCATGCCGAGTGCAACTCGGTACTGCGGATCAACGAGTGTGATGGTGCGCCCATTCATGCGTATAACGCCGCGGTCGGGATTGAGTAACCCACTGATTGACCTGAGAATTGTGGACTTTCCAGCTCCGTTCGTGCCGAGAAGAGCAAGGCATTCGCCCCGCTTTACTTCAAAGCTGACATCAAAAAGAACCTGAAGAGTTCCGTACGATGCATCAACATTGCGAACCTGGAGCATCGGAATGTTCTCGGGGTCGGCGGCCATTCGTTTCTGCTCTTCTTGCATTTCGATCAATTCAGAAACGGTCAGAGAAATATCACGCTTCATGTAGCGGGACCCGTAAATGATCATCAGCCCACCGATGAGTGTCGCAACGGGTATCACGACCGTGAGCGCCGTGCGCTGTCCGAATGCGTCGGAAAATGCGCCAGTGAGAAGACCCCCGAAGAAACCACCCATCAGGAAGATGTAGACACCCACCATTGAGAAGGCCTGCGCCCTCATCTGGTAGGGAACAACGGCAGAGATCGTTGGTCCCAGCTGGGTGAAGGCCATTCCCTGACATGCGTTGCCAATGGCAAAGAATGCAATCAGGATCGCTGCCTGCTGGAATCGGAGTCCGACCGTCAGGAAAAATCCGTACATCAAGATTGAGACGCCCATGAGCTTGAGGGCCGAGGGCGGATTTTTGCGAAAGAGACGCTCTCCATAACGACCAGCTATTGGAATCGCGATTACCGACACCGACCAAGTGATGGACATGATCCAGCCTCGCTGGAAAGCTCCATACCCGTACACGTCTTTCATGAGCAGATTGAAAGTGGCGGGAACGGCAACGAGTGCAAAGCCCAGCACACCAATGCCGACGATCAGAAAGTAAAAAGTTCGAACTTTTTTGAGTCTTGCCATAGCGGCAGTCAGTCGAACTGGGCCATCAACATTTTCGCTCTCAGTGACGTCTTCGCCAAAAACAGCTTCTTGTTCATTGCGTCCGCGCTTGGGTTCGCGCTTGAGGGCAAACGCAATTGAGAGTGCCACAGCGGGAAATCCGAACATCCAAAAGACCCAGCGCCAATCACCAGCCTGGTCGCCGGCGATGAGGACAATTCCGCCAGCGACGATTGGCCCCACAACTTGACCGATTGGTCGGCCCAGAGTCTGGGCGGCGAACATGCGCGTTCGGACCCCGATCGGATATTGATCGGCAATCAATGACGGGGTGATTGGGATATTCGCCGACTTGCCAATTCCTGTTCCTGCGGTACCGAAAGCCATCTGAAACGGGTTCACGATGAAACCGAGACCTACACCGCAAGCCCCCCAGACAGCGGTCGCAGCACTCAGCACCTTTGTGCGGGAGTAGCGGTCGGCAAGCCAAGCAAAGGGCAACGAAGCAAGGACCAAAACGACTCCGCCAAAACTGATCAGACCGAGAAGTGTGGTGTCGGAAATATCAAGCGACTCTTGAATATCGGGACCGAGGACAAGAAGAGCGACGGTTTGAAATTCCTCAACCACAATAAGAAGGAGCAGGAGGGCGATCATCGAAACGCCTCCCTGGTTTAAGCCCTCGCGTAGGCGCATCCCTTTTCCGCCGACTCCAGGCAGAAGGTCATCGGGCAGCACCACGACTTCTTCTTTCGCAGCAGCGAGGCGTTGCTGCTCTTCCTCAAAGATCACAGAGGTCAGGCTCGACAAACCCTGGCTGCTAGAGCTCTCTTCCTCGGTTCCTGACATGACGCTCCTCGTTCTTTGCCTCAAGGGGCATGCGACCGCAAGTGTCCAATGCCCCACACCCCACCGGAAACATAGCGGAAGATCGGAGGGGGTGACTTTAGTCACGCAGGGCGTTGAATCTTGCTACTGTTCTGTTTCTCGCAAATGTGAGAAACATCTCGAAATCCTCAGGGGGGGACCTTCATGGCACGTTCAAGAACTTGGACTGCGGTCATTGCGGTTGTGTGTGCATTCACGCTCACCGCAGGCTTGGCTGCATGTTCCAGTAGTGATGACGATTCGTCTGGCGGCGGTGGAAACACCACTGGTGTCACGGACACATCGATCAAGATTGGTGTTGCTGTTTCCGATCTTGACGGTCTTCGGGCCGCAGGTATGGCCTTGGCTCCGGCTTTGACCACGCAGAACCTTTCAAAGCGCATCACATCGTATTTCGATGAATGGAACGCTGCGGGCGGCATTAATGGCCGTCAGGTCGAAGGCGTAGTCATGACGTGGGACCCGGTGAAGCCAGCAACGGCTCAGAAGGTCTGCGATGACGCCACCATCAACACTCCGGTGTTTGCCATGATCAATTCCAACGGCATGGGCGCGAAGTACATCGAATGTATTGCTCAGGCTGGCGTGCCGATTTTCTTCGGTGACGTTGCTCCGCAGTCAGCTCATGACACCGGGTGGCTTACGACGATCTCTCCCTCAGCTGAGGTCAACGCGAAGTCGGGTATTGATGCTGCAATCGAGTCGGGTCAGATCCCCAAGGGCGCCACAGTTGGGCTCCTGAGTGGTAACGGTCCAGAGCACGTGGCTGCAGTCGCTGCTGCCAAGGGTTCACTCGAGGCCAACGGCAACAAAATTACTGTTGCGCAAATCAACACCCTTCAAGGTGACCCTGGGATTCAGAACACCGAATCTGCTGCTGCGGTAAATACCTTTAAGGCCGCGAATGTCACGAACGTTGCCATTGCACTTCAGTTCACTGCTTCGAACGGTTTCTGGGACAACGCCGGAGGCAACAATTGGAAGTTCACATTCCTTGATGTTGCGTCGTCGATGTGCACGCCTTACGGAGGCAAGTCTCTCAAGCCATCGGCGGTGGGCGGTATTTGTTTCACCATCTTCGGCGATTCAGTGACTCCGGACGGCAAACTCAAGCCGGAATCAGCGTTTGAAAAAGAGTGCCGAGCCAAGTTTGATGCGCTTTCAGCAAATGATTTTGGTGGCGCCAAGTCATACCCGGGTGTTCCATCCGGAGAGACCCGCACGTTGCCTGATGGCACGAAGGTCAGTTCAGACGCCCCGCCGAATGAGTGCACCATCTCGAATGTGATGAAGCGAGCACTCGAGAAGGCTGGGAAGAATCTGAGCCGTGAGAGCTTTATGAAGGCACTTCGTGGACTTGGCGAGGTAGATATCGCCAATGGCTCGAACGGGATTGGTTCGCAAAAAGAAGGAAAGACCTATCTTGCGACCCTCACCCACCCCGTCAAACTGACAGCGGCGCCTACGGGTACCGCAAAGAATGCCAATGGCACCTACAACGGTTGTCCTGTCGACGTCCAGTGTTGGGTTCCGACGGGCACCACTTGGTATGACATTGCTTCGTAGTCCCCTACGAAGTTGATCTAAAGAGGGCGTCGGCTTCGGCCGGCGCCCTCTTTGCGTTTGGCCTACTACCTTTCGTTTGGGAAGTCACTTGAGGGGGAGCCATGGCCAAGCGCAGCTTGTACTTGCACGAGGTTGTCGATGTCGTCGGTCAAGGCCAGTACGACTACATGGAGCACTTGTGGAAGGACCCGGTGCTGCGCATGCCGGAGATGAACAACCTGCTTGGGTCGTTCTACGTGTGTGCGCAGGGCGGTGGCCGTTGGCCGCAGGTCATAAACATTTGGGACTGTGGCGACAAAGGCTGGGAGTCGTGGGGCCGCAATGTCGACCGATTGAACCTCAAACGACGTAACGCGTTCTACGGCGATTGGTGGGACAAAGCGGCACAATGGCGCAGCGGTGGCTTCGACCGGTTGCTCGCTGGCGTGCCGGGAAGTCCGACGACTGCCGACCTCGTCGAAAAGAACCTAAAAGGCACACTTTTCGTGCACGAGGTGCTTGACGTGCGCGCCGGAACCGCCCTCGAATTTCTCGCAGCCAACGTTGCCGAACGCGTTCCGTTGTGGCGCGAATACGAACATGAACCGGTCGGTTTGTACGAAGTCGTATCGAATGCGCACGAGGTTGTCATGGTGTGGTCGACCAACATTCCGGCGCAGATTCGCCTCCATCGCAATCGCGACACCGCTCTTGGCCTGTGTGACGAGGGTGAAGCTGATGACCGCATCGTTGCGTGGGAGCGCCGAAGCGCGGAGTTTACCGTTGGGGGCACGACTCATGTGATGACGCCACTTCCTCGAACCATCGTCGGACCAGACGACTGGGAAGATGCATCACTTGAGATGTGGCTTAGCCCTCCGGAATGAAAAACGGATTCAGTTCGAAATCGGTGGGCTGTTCGAAGAACGCGCGCACCGAAATGATTTTGCCGGTGTCGTTCACTTTGTAGATCTCAATTCCGCGCAACTCCACGAGTTCGCCGTGGAGGTTGCCCTTGTTGAGCATCTCAACTGCTGCTTCATGAGTTCCGCCGGGGATGATGCGCTGTGGGTGCAGGGTCCAGACGCGTCCTTCGGTGAAGGAGTTATCCCAAGAACCCTCGGCAGCAGCACGCCCAACCTTTGGCGCTTTGCCAACCGGATCTTC
>SYBH01000104.1 GCA_005787345.1 Actinomycetota bacterium | reverse complement strand
GCCGGAAAGTTGATGCGGGTATTCGTTCAGGCGGCGCTCTGGTTCGGGGATTCCGACCTGCCGAAGAAGTGAGGTAGCAGTTGCCTTCGCCTCATCCTTATCTACCCCAAGATGGTGTCGAAGAGATTCGGTGATCTGCTTTCCGATCTTCATGACCGGATTAAGTGATGTCATGGGATCTTGGAAAATCATTGCCATTTCGACGCCCCACACATGACTCATCTGCTTTTCGTTGTAGCCGATGACATCGGTGCCTTCGAAGAGGACCTGACCCTCACGAATGACATTGCGATCGGGTAGCAAGCCCATTACCGACCGAGAGAGGACTGTTTTGCCCGAACCCGACTCGCCTACGACGCCAAGAGTTTGACCTCGCTCAAGGACAAACGAAACATCGTCAACAGCGTGAACAACGCCATGCTCGGTGCGAAACGATGTCGAGAGGTTCCGCACTTCAAGTAAGGGTGAGTTTTGGGAATGAGGTGATGTGTCGGTCACTGTCAGGCCTCTTTCACATCGGTGTACTCACGAATGCGGTCGCCGGAGAAATTCAGGGCCAGCACAGTAAGAAACAAAACGGCACTGGGGATGAGAGAAATCCACGGTGCACCATTTTCGAGCGCAGGCTTACCGCTCACGATCATGTTTCCCCACGTCGGAGTAGACGCAGCATCAATCGAGAGACCAAGGAAGGAGAGCCCCCCTTCTGCCACAATCGCAACGGCAATCGCAATGATCGAGAAGGAAAGCAATGGCGGAATGATGTTCGGGAGTATCTCTCGACGCAGAATTCGGATGTTGCTCGCGCCAAGAGATCGTGCCGCAGTGACGAACTCTCGCTGACCATAAATCAAAGCATTTGCTCGAACGAGTCGAGCAGTAGGAGCTATGGCAACGATTCCAAGGGCAATCGAAACGGTGACCACCGTCTTCGAATCTGTGAAATTCACAATGGCGAGGGCAAGCAATAGCGCAGGGAATGAGAGCAGAACATCCATCAACACCATCAGAACTGTTTCGGTTTTCCCTCGCAGGTACCCCGCCGCCATGCCGACGGTAGTGCCGATGATTCCGCCGAAGAGGATCGAGAGAAATCCAACCGCAAGTGATGCACGGGCACCCCAGATGACCCGAGAGAAAATGTCGCGTCCGAGAGCATCGGTTCCAAACCAGAACGTCGCGTTGGGGGCGAGGCGCGGACGCCCGACAATCTTCGACGGACTCTTTATCGGCAACCAGGGAGCAGTAATCGCTAAGACGACAATAAGAATGAAGAAACCAGCTGCGATCCAGAAAAATAGGCCCAAACGTTTCTTCGCTCGAGCACCTTCGACTTGATCAGGGTCAAGCGTGTGAAGAACTTCGAGATTGCGGGAATCACCATCGGCAATTCGCGTCACTTCGGTAGCGAGATCGCCACTTGCCGAAAAGACCGAATCGGCTGAGGGACGGCCGGCAGCGTCAGGCGAGGGCGCGGGCATGGCGAATCCTGGGGTCGAGGGCGGCGTAGAGAAGATCAACAAGGAAATTTATGAGCACATACGCACAAGCAATCACAACGATTGCTCCCTGCACAGGCACGTAGTCCTGACCTTGAATCGCTGCGTAGGTGTAGCCGCCGAGGCCGTTGAGGCCGAAGATGACCTCAAGAATGACGGCGCCACCAATCAGTCGACCAAAGTTGAGGCCAATCACAGTGATGATGGAGAAGGTCGAGGGCTTAAAGGCGTGACCGTAGAGCACCCGGCGAGGAGACATGCCTTTCGCTCGCGCCATCGCAATGAAGTCTTCTTGCATTGTGGCGATGAGGTCGGTGCGAAGCAGTCGCATGTAGACAGCCATTTCGGCGACAGCGAGACAAACCGCTGGAATCGTCAGCGACGCAAGGCTTGCGATGGGTCCATCGCTAAACGGGGTGTAACCAGTGGCGTTTCCGATTCCGAGTGTGACTGGGAAGATCCAAATCAGGAGCATCGCCATCACGAAGTTCGGAACGGCTAAGAGCATGAAAAGCGTCGCACTCGAGGATCGATCGAGAACTCCGCCGGATCTCTTTGCCGCAGCAAAAGCGAGGGGAACAGCGACAAGCAAAGCAAGGAACTGCGAATACAGCAAAAGCTCGATCGTCACCGGCATACGCTCTGCGAGAGCTTCGGAAACAGGTTGAGCATTTCGCGCCGAGGTACCGAGGTCACCAGTCACCGCATCCCCGAGCCAACGCACGTAGCGAACGGGCATTGGATCATCAAGCCGAAACTCGGCTCGCTTTTGGTCGACGCATTCCTGGCCTCCGGCGCCGGCGCACAAACGAGTTGCGGTATCGCCCGGTAGAAGCTCGAGGAGCAGGAAAGACAGGAACGTCACGCAAAGAAGCACAAATACCAGTTGCACGATCTTCCTGCGTACGAATCTCATCGTGCTGCCTCGTTGTGCGTTGAGACTGGTATCTGCAACATGGGGATCGGATCTCGGATTTCGATTCTCGAGGGGCGACCGCCCCCATGTGACCTACGCCACAGATCGGAAACTAGGCACTACCTGCTGTCGTGTCAACAATCCTCAGACTAGGTGACGGTTTCGAAGTTTGTGAACCGGGTCAAGTTGGTTTTCTCAACGGCTAACTTGTGGTGGTTCTTCAGGCGCGGACCACTGTCCTCTCGACTCCATCACCGAGCGCAAGATCACTGGGCGGTCGGTCATGATTCCGTCGACGCCGAGGTCGAAAAGCCGATGCATTTGTTCCATGTCGTCGATTGTCCAGACATGCACGGGGAGGCCGGCACGATGGGCCCTTCGGATGAATCGTGCATCGACGAGGGGAACCTTTCCCGCGTGGGTCGGAACCTGAAGGCAGTTGCCTTCGGGTATTTTGCGACCTACGCCAAAGCTTGCAGCCCGCATCCGAGCAACGGCCTTCGGACCCATAGATGTGCAGACCTTGCTGCCGAAGAGGGAGCGGAAGTGATCAAGTCGTTCGTCTGAGAACGACCCTATGCACACTCGATCGAGCGATTCGGTGCGACTGAGTAGGTCGGCGAGAGGCTCCACCACTTCATCGTGCTTCGCATCGATGTTTATTCGTAGGTCCGGCCAGGTCGCGAGGAGTTCCTCAAGAAGCGGTATCGGGGCGATGCCATCGATCCGGGCTTGAGAAACCTCGGCCCAGGTAAGTTCTGAGATGAGACCGGTTCGGTCAGTCACGCGATCGAGATGGTCATCATGGAATGCGACGATGACGCCGTCCGACGTGACATGGGCATCGGTCTCGACATACTGGTAGCCGAGTTCTACAGCTTTTGAGAATGCTTCAAGTGAATTCTCTGGCCAGTCCCCAGCGCCACCCCGATGGGCAAAGGCGATTGGGCCGTCATGTTGGAGGAACGGGTGGATCGATGGTTTCACGGCCCCACCGTAGATCCCAACACTCGGGCCCAGTCGGAAAATCCCAAAATGTCGCTACCCTCAGGCGGGTGAAGTCGACAGACCGTTTCGCAATGCTTATGGCCGGCAACGAGCGATCCATAGCACCCGACGAGGCTGCATTTGTACTCGCTTCACATTTTCACGAGGACCTCGTGGTCGAGGATCGCCTGGCCGAACTTGATCTCCTCGCCGAAGGATGTGGGCCTTCGCTGACCGACGTTATTGAACGGGTTTTTACCGATCTTGGATTCCGAGGCAATACTGGTGGCTATTACGACCAAGATAATTCCTGTCTTGACGCGGTGATCGATCGCCGACTCGGAATTCCGATCACTCTTTCGATCATCTTGATGTCGGTTGGCCGACGTGTCGGCCGCGACATGAGCGGCATCGGAATGCCAGGCCACTTTTTGACGCTTGACGTTGAAACGGGGACCTATCTCGATGCGTTCGATTGCGGCCAGCGGCTTGATGAATTCGGATGCCAGCAGTTGTTCACACAGCTACACGGTTCCGACGCTCCATGGCATCAATCGATGCTCGCCCCAATCGGCACTCGCGGGATTATTCGTCGAATGCTCAATAATCTGGCTCAAATCGCGGCGGCGGAAAGTGATCACCGCTCGCGGATAATCGCTACCCGACTTCGAAGTCTCCTACCAGATGCCACCATTTGGGAACGTGCAGAATTGGCTCGTGCCTACGAAGCATCAGGCGATTTTGATCGAGCAAGTTGCGTTCTCGAGGCTGTTGCCGCCGAGGCTCCGGCCGAGGAGGCAAAAGGTTTTCGTTTTGCTGCCGCACAACTGCGAGCCCTGCTGAACTAGAGGTGACGTGGCGGTGTTCATGAAAAGTGCTCCGGTGCTGGCGGCGTTCGCCGATAGCGTGGACCCATGACTCGTCGCACAAAGATCATTGCCTCTATCGGCCCAGCCTCTGACGATCCGCGTGTTCTCAAGGGTCTCATTCAGTCGGGCATGGATATTGCTCGGATAAATCTTTCGCACGAGTCGCTCGATCTGGCCCTCGAGAGGTACCACCGGATTCGTGCCGTTGCGGCCGAGGTCGGAAAGCCTGTCGGAATCCTGGCGGATCTCCCCGGCCCGAAAGTTCGTCTCGGTAAACTGCCCGGCGACGGCGTTCTCCTTCTTGATGGCCAAGAGTTCCTCGTCACCCCGGGCACTGACGCAAGTACGGCCGAGGTGTTTCAGGTTGATTATGAAGACTTACTGACCGACGTTCACGAAGGTGATCAGTTGGTGTTCGGCGATGGGGCCGTACAGGTCCAATCACTCGGTCGACAGGGGGACCATCTCCGTGTCAGGGTCAACCACGGTGGACACCTCACCGGACGACCGGGTATTCATATTCCGTCAGACCGGCTTCGTATAGCAACGCCAACCCCCGAGGACCTCCGTTTCCTCGACGCGTTCGTTGAAGTTGGTGTCGACATGATTGCACTCTCCTTTGTTCGATCGGCTCACGATGTTCGCCGGGTCGGAACCGAACCAGCACCCCGCGGTCCAATGGTCGTTGCAAAGATCGAGACTCGTGCAGCAGTTCAGAATTTGGCATCCATCGTGGAAGTCGCCGACGCAGTAATGGTCGCTCGGGGTGACCTTGGCTCGGAGTTCCCTATAGAGGAACTCCCACACCTACAAAAAGAGATCATTCGCCGATGCATCGCTGCTGGGCGTCCAGTAATCACCGCGACGCAAATGCTCGAATCGATGATCCATTCACCGAGTCCGACGCGGGCCGAGGCTTCTGACGTCGCTAATGCAGTTTTCGACGGGTCCTCAACTGTCATGCTCTCGGGCGAAACCGCCATAGGTGACGACCCCGAACATGTCGTCGACGTGATGTCCCGAATCGCGGCAAGAGCAGACGAGAAGTTCGACTACGCAGGATGGCCGGAGTTACTCGCTTCGCTGCAATTAGCAACCGGCGACAGCGCAGAGTCACGCGTGACAAACGCGGTCACATCTGCAGCGCAACGAGCCGCCAGTGAAATTGGAGCAGCCGCGATCCTCTGCATATCTCAAAGCGGTTTTACGGTTCGGTCCGTGGCTCGCTTCCGCCCAAAATCGAAGATTCTTGGATTCTCTTCAGATCCTCGGACTGTTGCTCAGCTCACAATGAGTTGGGGTACGACCCCTTACCTTCTTGAAGCCGCTGGAAGCGCCGACGAATTGACGAATGAAGCCATCGCGCTCGCAAAAGAAAAAGGCGAGATTCACCCCGGCGACCTTGTGGTTGTTGTCGGAGGTTCGCGATTTTCGAAGGGCCGGGTCACCGACACGGTGCGCGTCATCGAAGTTCTGTAAGGACATGAAGCGAGAGGTCAGCAAAGGCCTTCACATCGGCCGTCTCGATCACCTGAACGCCCCTCGAGTCATCTTCGTCCACGGCGTGATGGATAGGGGAGCAACGTTTCTTAATGTCTCCAGACGACTCAAAGCTGCTTCATGGTTAATCTACGACAGACGCGGGTATGGGCGTTCGATCGTCGAGGCATTGCCCGTGTTCGAAGATCACGTCGCAGATCTTGTGTCGCTCATAGAGGATGAATCACATGCATCGCCTGTTGCGGTAGTGGGCCACAGCCTCGGTGGAACAATCGCCCTAGCGGCGGCCTCGCGTGTAGCCGATCGGGTGTCTGGCGTTGTTGTCCACGAGGCCCCTTTGCCGTGGCTTGATTGGTGGCCGCTTCGTGAACGAAATGGCCGGCGAATTGAAGACGAGTCGACCCACGATGCAGTAGTTCGAGTCATGGAGCGCACGGCCGGCAAGGAGGTTTGGGAAGCGTTGCCAGAAGCAGTCCGAACCCAGCGATTGTCTGAAGGTCCCGTAATGATCTCAGAGCTTGTAGGGGCCCGCGATGGCTGTCCGTTTCGTCCGGACAATCTGGTCATGCCGGTAGTGGTGTCGCGAGGCTCACTTTCCCTTGGCCACCGTGAGCAGGCGCAGGAATGGCTGGTTGGCAACCTGCCGTGTGCACGATCGCATGTGATCGATGGCGCGGCCCACAATGTTCATTCCACCAATCCCGATGAGTTCTCTGAACTAGTCACGTCGATGATCGAGGGTGTGAACCGTTGACATTCGTCGTAACGTAACGACGTGACTGAATCTCGACCTGTCAACCTTTCAACTTCCGGGCCTCCTGAGACGGTGCTTCCTGAAGAGCCTGCTGCGTTACGTCATGCCCTCGAGCAGGCAAAGCGTAGCCAATCCGATCCGCTCTCCGCGATTGGCTCGGTAGCAAGTGAGGCACCCCGATCAAGTGCCGCGTGGGCAGCAATGGGGGAGAACGCAGCATCAACGATCGAGGCCTACGCCTACTTCCGTGTCGGCTACCACCGTGGCCTCGACACCCTTCGGGCCAATGGTTGGCGCGGTTCTGGTTACGTTCGGTGGATGCATCCTTCGAACCGCGGTTTTCTCTCAAGTCTCAATGGGCTCGCGAAAACAGCAGCAGCGATCGGTGAACTCGACGAGGCCGAACGCTGTGAACTCTTCCTGCGGCAATGCGATCCTTCTTGGCCTCCCGCTGATCTTTCGAGCTGAGTCATGTCGCTGCCGAGTTTCACCGGGGTTGTGCTCACCGGTGGTTCCTCTACAAGGATGGGACAAGACAAGTCCCTTCTAAAAGTTCGCGGTGTTGCCCTGACCTCTCTGGTTGCAGCAGCGCTCAACGAAGCGGGGGCAACCGAAGTTATCGCCGTAGGGGGAGACATCGTCACATTGGCGTCTTTGGCGGGGATCGATCGTGCCGTTGCGGATCGGCATCCTGGAGAGGGTCCTCTCGGCGGCGTACTCACTGCTTTTGAGTTCGCTCACGATGATGTCGTCGTGATCCTCGCCTGCGATACACCACGGATAAAGTCGTCTACTCCTACTGCACTCGTCGCCGGACTTTCCTCGGATCGCCAGGTGGCCGTTTCCTATGCCGTTGTCGATGACCGAATCCAACCGCTGACGGCGGCATGGCGGCGCAGCCTTGCGTGGGACCCACTTCAAGCGGCGTTTGAGCGAGGAATTCGCGCTCCACGAAACATCTTCGGAGGTCTCACCGTTTCCGAGGTTCGGACAATTGCGCCAGAAGCAGTCGACGACCTTGATCACCCCGAGGATCTACAACGCTACGCTGCCGGTTCGTACGAGTTGATGACACAGAACGAGGACCATCGGTGAGTTCAGTCCCAGAAATCGATCTCAGCGAACTTGAGCGTTTGCTGGCAACGGGAGCAGTTCTCGTCGACGTGCGCGAGGACGATGAATATGCGGACGGCCATGTCGCAGGTGCCCTCCACATCGCGTTGTCGACTATTCCTGAACGGGTTTCGGAGATTCCCTCCTCTGGGCCTATCTATGTGATCTGTGCCCTCGGCGGCCGAAGCGCTCGTGCTGCAGAGTTCCTTAGAAGCCAAGGACTCGACGCGATCAACGTCGCCGGCGGAACCAACGGCTGGATCGACAGTGGTCGTCGCGTCGTTCCCGGCGATTCGCCGGTCTGACGAACACACGTGACTGATCCACAGTTCCGAATAGTTGCGAACGACGCAGAATTTGCTCAGGTCATCGGTCTGCTCCGAGATCAACCGAGTTACGCACTCGATACCGAGTTCCATCGTGAGCGCACCTATTTTCCCAAACTTGCACTTGTGCAGATCGCATGGCCAGGGGACCTTGTACTCGTGGATCCGCTCTCGGTAGATATGCGCCCATTTGCAGAGATCCTTGAGAGCGACAGCGTTGCGGTCTTACATGCTGCAGATCAAGACCTTGAAATTCTTGAGCTGGTCTGCGGAACTGTCCCAAAAGTTTTGTTCGACACGCAGGTTGCTGCAGGATTTCTCGGCCTCAGCACCCCATCGTTAACCACAATCTACGAGCGGTTTGTTGATTTCCGGGTCGGCAAGGGGGATCGCCTAACTGATTGGCTCCAGCGACCACTTACTGACGGGCAACTTGTCTACGCCGCCAACGACGTCGCACGTCTGCTCGAGGTGCGTGATCGAATTGTTGAACAGCTCGAGGCGCGTGGTCGACTGTCGTGGGCATTGGACGAATGTGAGATTCAAAGAGTTCGACTCCGCGGCCAACGAAACCCGGACGAAGCATGGCGTCGCATCAAAGAAGCTCGACAACTCAGAGGGTCGGCCCGAACTGTTGCCCGTTCCCTTGCCGCCTGGCGCGAGCGTCGAGCTGCTTCGCTCGACATTCCTGTCCGTTACGTTCTTTCCGATATCGCTCTCACCGGCATCGCTCAGCGGCCACCGCGGGATCGTCGAGATCTTGAGAAGGTGCGCGGATTCGACCGGGGGACCCGGGATGATGTGGTGAGCGAGATTTTGGGGGCAGTGAAGGCTGGGCTCGCCGATACCTCTCCGATTACCGACGATGTCAGCCCCGGGGGCGTCGAGAAGGACCTTCGCCCGGCCATCGCATTGATCTCTGCCTGGATTGCCCAATTGGCCAGAGACCTTGAGATCGACGCTTCGCTCCTAGCGACTCGCGGCGATATTGAGGCGTTCCTCCGAGGTGATAGCGGGGCCCGCCTCGCCGAGGGTTGGCGAGATGACTTGGCCGGGCGGCCCGTCCGAAGCCTTCTTGAGGGCGGTGCGGCTGTTGCCTTTGCGGGAAATGGGGAGCTCGTGATCGAAGAGCGTTCCCGACGACCCCTTTCCTGAGAAAATGGAGCGGAGATGACACAGCGACACCCCGGGTGCCGATACACTCACTCGGCAATCTCACCGACGGGAGTTGGCCGTTGAAAAAGGGTCGACATCGGCGTTTTGAGGAAGCGAGAGCCCTCAAGCGCACCAACGACAATCTTGACGCGATCCTCGATGCTCGCGATGCCGAACCGTGTCCCGAATGTGGGGCCGATCCGGGCCATGACCATTCGTCGTGGTGCATGTACGACGCCGAGGCCGAACGCGACGAAAGCGCTTGGCCCTCCTGAACTTCCATCGGTCCATCACCGGTGGACCGAACTGAAAGACACTCGTGCCCCCCTCATCTTCAGTCCCGCTTCGTAACGTCGCGCTCGTCGCTCACGTCGACCACGGTAAGACCACCCTTGTCGACGCGCTGCTTCGAGCCACAGGTACCTTCAGCGACCACGCTGCTGTTGTCGACCGAATCATGGACTCCAACGATCAGGAACGTGAGCGAGGCATCACGATCCTTGCGAAGGCCGCCTCGGTGACATGGAATGACATTCAAATCAACCTTGTCGACACCCCGGGTCACTCTGATTTCGGCGGCGAAGTTGAGCGTGCACTCTCGATGGTCGACGGTGTCATTCTCCTTGTCGATGCAGCTGAAGGACCGCTTCCACAGACCCGCTACGTGCTGTCGAAGGCCCTCGCACTCGAACTGCCAACTGTGGTCGTGGTGAACAAGGTAGATCGTCAAGACGCTCGACCTGAAGAGGTACTCGACGAGATCTACCAACTCTTTATGGATCTTGACGCTGATGAGAACGCCATTGAGTTCCCAATCATTTCTGCCATTGCCCGCGATGGCAAAGCCGTCAGCGGTATCGGTATGCCGGGCGAAGACGATGATCTCACCCCGTTGTTTCAGGCCATCGTCGATACGATTCCCTCTCCAACCGGAGACCCCGATGCACCTCTGCAGGCCATTGTCACCAACCTTGACGCGTCCGAATACCTCGGGCGCTTGGCGATCGGTCGCGTTATGCAAGGAACCCTTCGCCGCGGCGAACAGGTTGCGCTCTGTGAAGAAGACGAAGGACAAAGCCCTCTTCGGCGCAAGTTGACCCAGTTGATGTCGTTCTCTGGTATCGGTCGACTTGAGGTCGACGCAATATGTGCGGGAGATCTTTTCATTGTCGCTGGCTTCCCTGAAGTTGAAATTGGCGACACCCTTGCCGACTCAGTGAATCCCGTTGCTTTGCCTCGACTCACGGTCGACGAGCCGGTGCTTCGCATGACTTTTGGTGTCAACACCTCTCCTCTCGCTGGCAAGGAGGGTCAGTTTCTGACCTCCCGACACTTGCGCGATCGTCTCGACAAGGAAATCCTCGGCAATGTATCGATCAAGGTCGAGCCAACCGAGTCGCCCGACATCATCGAAGTTTCTGGTCGCGGTGAGCTTCAGCTTGCCGTGCTCATTGAGACCATGCGCCGTGAAGGATACGAACTTCAGGTAAGCCGACCCGAGGTGATCGTGAAGGACATCGATGGCACGAGGCATGAACCGCTCGAGCGGGCCGTGATCGATGTACCCGATGAACACGTCGGCACGGTTACTCAGGCTCTTGCCCCTCGAAAGGGTCGTGTCACTGACCTTCGACCTGGCGACACTGGTCGGACCATCGTCACTGTAGAGGCGCCAGCCCGAGGTCTCATTGGATTCCGATCGCAGTTGCTCACTGCTACTCGCGGCACTGCCCTTATGCATCAACACAATGCCGGATGGGTTGCGTGGGTCGGCGACCTACCAACCCGTAAGGGGGGGGCGATGATCTCGGACCGTCAAGGCACCTCAACGGGCTATGCCATTGGCAACCTCCAAGAGCGCGGCGAGATGTTCATCGGCTCAGGGGTCGCTGTGTACGAGGGAATGATCGTTGGCGAAAACTCTCGAAGCGACGACATGATGATCAATATCGTGCGCGAAAAGCAGAAGACAAATATTCGTACGCACTCTGCCGATGAAGCCATCAAGCTCGTACCGCCTCGCGAAGTTACGCTTGAGAACGCGATCGAGTTCATTGGTGACGATGAACTCGTTGAGGTAACGCCCCAGTCACTTCGGCTACGCAAGCGGATCCTCAAAGAATCCGATCGACGCCGGACAAACAAGAAATAGTCGTCAGTCTGTACTCGCAGGAGCACGCTTCACCGATGGGTGGGGCAGGAAGACCTGTGTGCCGCGTTGTTCAATAAGTTCAACAACGCGGTCATACGCCCCTTGACCAACGAGGGCGATGATCTCATCTTTGCTTGAGACGTAGACGGGAACATCGCCGACAAATGCACGCGGATCCTCGGTACACCACCAGTGAAAGTCGGCGCCGCCCTCACCCCAGTCGCGTCGTTTCCATTCACGCAGAATGTTGGTTTCGTAGTCATTGTCGTCAATGTGGAAGTCGAGCCGAACCGGCACCTGCCAGCAAACCTCGGGCTTCCAATCGATGAAATTCTCGCCGCGAGACTGAGCAGCCGTGTGGAAGGCGCATCCTGCACCGCCGGGAAATCCTGGGCGATTCAGGAAGATGCACGCACCCTCATGCCGACGGGTGACCCAATCTCCGTGGTCTTTGTGAATGGGCCCACCGAGGCTTGCGGCAACTTCCTTGAACTGCCACTCGTCATCACGAAGGCGAGGAAACACTTCAGCGACACGCTTGCGGTCCTCTTTGTCTGCAAAATGCGCACCGTGGGAACAGCAACCGAGCATCGCGCCTTCGTCGGGTTCCTCTTCGATGCCTAGGCAACCATCGCCGTAGATGCACTTCCAATTACTTGTGAGCCAGGTGGCATCGAAGGTGTACGTCTCGCCATCGAGATCGAATGAGATCCATTCATGGACGTCATCGTCACTGATTTCGCTTCGTTGCCCGGCCATCGGTTGATCCATTCAGTACATAGGAAAGAGGACAAGCGAAACTCTACTTGCTCACTCTGTCCCATTCGGTGAGTAATGATGTCGCTATGTCTGGAGAATTCGACGACATTCGCCAACGACTCGAATCGATTGCCGAGGAACTTGCCGATCTCGCAATCATTCGGTTGCGAGAATCGATCGATGCTGGCGGACATGAACTTCCGGTCGACGAAAAACGATTAACCCGCGCTCGACGTGCGGTCGAGAAGGCAATCGGACTTCTCAGCGAACCCGACGACAACCTGGACTAACTCACACTCCGGCGAGACGCCCATACAGCGTGGTTCGTTGCTCGGCCACACGGCCCAGCGGTGCGACGAGTTCGACGAAGTCCTTCGGCTCCATGCCTTGTCCGTGATCGGCTCCTGCAGCTCGACTGATGTTCTCGTCCATAAGCGTTCCACCAAGGTCGTTGGCGCCCGCTTGCAACGCCTGTTGGGCTCCGCTGACGCCGAGCTTGACCCATGATGCCTGGATGTTGTCGATGAGGCCGCGATACGCGATGCGGGGAACTGCGTGCATCAACAGGGTTTCGCGAAACGTTGGGCCGCGTCGTGCCTTCTTCGTGAGATAGAGCGGGGTTGCCATGTGGACGAACGGCAACGGAACGAACTCGGTGAAGCCACCGGTTTCTTTTTGGAGATCTCGTGTCCGAATGATGTGCCGGGCCCAGTGAACTGGTCGCTCAACTGATCCAAACATGATCGTGATGTTCGAGCGGAGGCCAACGCTGTGAGCGGTGCGATGAGCTTCAAGCCATTCCTCGGTGTTGATTTTGTCCGAGCAAATGATTGCTCGGATTTCATCGTCGAGAATCTCTGCCGCAGTTCCTGGAAGCGTTTTGAGGCCAGCCTCTTTGAGGCGAAGGAGATAGGAATCGAGCGGTTCCTCGAGTCGACGTGCACCCTCAGTGACCTCGAGAGCCGTGAAGCCGTGAACGTGAATATCGGGTACTGCGTCAGTAACAGCACGTGCCACATCAATGTAGTAATTGCCGTCGAAATCGGGATGGATGCCGCCTTGAAGGCAGACCTCGGTTGCACCGAGATCGGCTGCCTCGCGTGTTCGTTGAGCGATGTCGTCAAGCGTCAGCAGATACGGCGTTCCTCGAAGATTGAGAGAAAGCGGGCCTTTGCTAAATCCACAGAAACGACACTTAAACGTACAGACGTTGGTGTAGTTGATATTCCGGTTATGAACCCAGGTCACGGTGTCGCCGACAGTTTCGAAGCGCAACTCATCGGCCAATTGCGTGACAGCAGCGAAGTTGGGACCACGGGCGCCGAACAGCGTGACGATTTCGTCAAGCTCTGGAGTTTGACCAAGGCGGACACCCTCGATGACCTCAGCTACAGCGCCAGTCGCTTTCCCTTCGGCGGGTACATACGTGGGAGGAGTGATTCGAGAACCAGCGCTCCAAATCGTTGAGCGAGGTCCAATCTGCAGGACCTCGACACCGTCGTCGACTTGCTCAGGTGCGGCAGGCTTGAGCGATTGCACGAATACCGCGCCGGCATCGTCTCGCGCAAGACCCTCGGCATCGGATCGATCCATCACAGCGAACCGAAGCCCCTCATCGATCCACTTCATGTCGTTACGGGCAAACTCTGGATGCACCGTGAGCCGAGGCGCAAGCGTGAATCCCTTCGCTTCAGTAACTGTTCGAAGGATGTCAAGATCAGGCCAAGGCCGTTCGGGATTGACATGATCGGCAGTTACCGGAGAGACGCCACCCCAGTCGTCGATTCCCGCGTCGAGAAGCACTCCGAAGTCGTCCGAAAGATTCGGCGGTGCCTGGAGGTGGATGTCGGGCGGAAGGATCAACCTTGCGAGAGCGATTGCATCAAGGTAGACGTCGCTTGGGCACGGCTTGGCCGCATGCATTGCGGTTCCGGCCTTTGGAAGGAAATTTTGGACGATGACTTCTTGCACGTGTCCATGACGACGATGTGATGCAGCGATCGCCTCCAACGCCACGATGCGATCGTCACGATCTTCGCCAATTCCAACGAGGATGCCAGTTGTGAACGGAATCGAAAGTTCGCCTGCAGCTTCAAGGGTTGCAAGACGGCGTTCGGGGGTCTTATCGGGAGCGCCCCGGTGACATTCAAGGTCGTCTCGTAACGATTCGACCATTGCTCCTTGCGATGGAGAAACTTTCCGCAATTGCGCCAATTGTTCGGGCGGAAGCGCACCAGCGTTTGCGTGGGGGAGCAGGCCTGTCTCATCGAGGACCAACTGCGCCATTGCGGCGACGTAATCAATCGTGGATGCGTAGCCGTTTTCAGCGAGCCACTGAGCGGCCACTGGATAACGATCTTCAGGAGCTTCGCCGAGAGTAAAGAGCGCCTCGTGGCAACCCACACGCGCACCAGCAACAGCAAGAGCACGCACTTGAGCAGGAGACAGGTAGGGAGATTCGAGGCGTGCAGGAGGCTGAGCAAAAGTGCAGTAGCCACAGCGATCCCGACAGAGCATCGTGAGCGGGATGAACACCTTTGGCGAATAGGTCACCCGGACGCCGAATGCCTGGTCGCGAATTGACCTGGCCTCGGACATCAACTCTTCGAGCGGGGCGTTCAGCCTTGACATCTGAGAGACCCTATCGGGCACTGTGAGAACCCAATGCCTCAGCGTCGACGAGCCAAATGAGGTCATCGTTCGCGACATGTGCTGCTGGAGCCGTGAGATCTCCGTCAAGCACACGATGCAGCGCCTCTGTCTTGGATGCGCCGGCGACAGTCACGACTGCCGCACGGCAGTTTGCGATACCTGCGAAGGTAAATGTGAGTCGTGGATGTGAGTTGTGACCGAGAGGGTCGACATTGGAGATAACGAATCGATGTGCGGGTGCGGTCAGCCCCTCAGAATCGGGGAAGAGTGAGGCGGTGTGCCCGTCAGGTCCGAGGCCCAGATGGATGAGGTCAATAGGTGGAGCCGAACGAACAAGGCGATCGTAGAGAACAGCAGCATCGGCTCTATCAGAAAGCATCGGATGAATAGAGGCCAAGGGCCCAACCTTGGAGAGCAATGATTCTTCGACGAGCCGGTAGTTCGAGTCGGGATTATCGAGGGGAACACACCGTTCATCGCCCCACCATGCATCGATCCTGGCCCAATTAATCGGGTACTGCGACCTGCGAGCGAGATGTTCGTAGCACTCTCTCGCAGTTGAGCCGCCTGAGAACGCGAGGGAAAAATGGGCGCCTGACGCTGCGGTTCGGTCAACCACAAGTTGGGCGAATGCTGCAGCGACGTCGTCTACGACGACGAGCGAACCATTCACCTCAGAGTCTTCGCCTTCTCGGTAAGTGACTCGAGAAGGTCATCGAATGACTTCGAGAACGAAGCCACGCCTTCGTCTTCGAGTTGCGAGGTGACGTCTGAGAGTGAAAGGCCCAAATCTGCGAAGCCATTGAGAACCGCGTGAGCTCCTGCAAAATCAGCATCGACGGTTCGAGCCACAGTGCCGTGATCGTCGAAATCGTCGAGAGTCTTCTCGGGAATCGTGTTGACTGTGTTGGGGCCAATGAGAGAATCGACATACAAGGTGTCCGGATAGTCCGGGTTCTTCGTCGACGTTGAGGCCCAAAGCGGACGCTGAGGACGAGCACCACGAGCCACAAGCGCATCCCATCGGGGGCCGCTGAAGGTTTCGAGGAAAGCTTCATACGCAACCTGTGCGTTGGCGACTGCAACCTTGCCCATAAGTGCCTTTGCGTCGTCGGAACCAAGAGCTTCGAGACGCTTATCGGTTTCGGAGTCGACTCTGCTGATGAAGAACGACGCAACGGACGAAACTTTGGAGAGATTTCCGTCGCGAGCTTCCAGACCTGCGATGTAGGCCTCCATGACTTCGCGATAGCGCTCGAGAGAGAACAGAAGTGTCACATTGACGCTCACGCCTTCGGAGATCATCGCTTTGATCGCGGGAAGTCCTTCGGCAGTTCCAGGAATCTTGATGTACAGGTTGGGCTGATTTATGAGCCCATGGAGGTGACGCGCTGCTGCGGCAGTGCCGTCAGTGTCGCGGGCGAGAAGGGGAGAAACTTCGATTGATACGTATCCGTCGGTTCCATTGCTTGAGTCGTAGACGGGTCGAAGGATCGAAAGCACGTTGTTGATGTCGGTCACGACAAGTTCCCAGTAAGCGTCGGTTACTGAGGTGCCCGAAGCCAGCAACTGACGAAACTGATCGTCGTACGCGTCACCACCGGAAATGGCTTTTTGAAAAATTGTTGGGTTTGATGTCACCCCTCGTACGCCTCTATCGACCCAGCGCTGCATTTCGCCGTTCTCAATCCAGTCACGGCGGACATTGTCGAGCCAAGGGCTTTGATCTTCAATTGCGTATAAGTCGGTAAGTCGTGACATTTCAGTGCTCCGGATTAGTTGAGGACGATGCGTACGTGTTCAATGACGTTTTCAACGGTCATGCCGAAAAGCTCCATCAGTTCCGGACCAGGCGCACTCGCGCCGTAATGATCAATGCCGACGCACGCGTCAGCCCAAAGAGCCCACCCAAAGGTGGAACCAGCTTCCACCGAGACGCGCGGAATACCTTCACCAAGAATTGAGCGCTGATAGTTATCGTCTTGATCCATGAACAGTTCCCAACATGGCATCGAAACGACGCGAGCAGAAATTCCCTCAGTGGCAAGTTGGTCTGCAGTCGCAACGCAAAGCGATACCTCGGAGCCTGTTCCGATGAGGACAACGTCGGGGTCAGATTTCGTGTTACGGAGAATGTAAGCACCAAGTTCAACTGCGGTATTTCCAGCTGTCCCTTCGAGAACTGGGAGGTTCTGTCGACTCAACACAAGCGCTGTTGGTCCACCCTTTTCGATGGCGATCCTCCAGGCTTGTGCGGTTTCATTCGCGTCGGCTGGACGAATGACTCGCAATTTCGGCATAGCTCGGAGCGATGCAAGGTGCTCAATGGGTTGGTGTGTCGGACCGTCCTCGCCAACTCCAATTGAGTCGTGCGTCCACGAGTAGATCACGCGCAGATCTGAAAGCGCTGCAAGTCTGACGGGTGGACGCATGTAATCAGCGAAGACGAAGAAGGTTCCGCCGAACGGAATGAGACCGCCATGGGCAGCCATTCCGTTCATCACAGAACCCATTGCGTGCTCGCGAACTCCGAAATGGATCTGACGACCATCTCGATTGAGTCGAGAGAACGCAACGCCTCCATCGAGCTCTACGCCGCAATTGCCTGTGAGGTCGGCGCCGCCACCCATGAGACCGGGCACGACAGGGGCGAGCGCATTCAAGACCTTCTTGCCTGCGCTGCGGGTCGCAACAGACTCGCCCGCTTCCCAAACCGGCAGAGAATCTTGCCAACCTTCCAGGCCCCGACCTTCGAGCGCAGCATCGAGTTCGGCGCGGTTCTCGGTCCAGTTGTCGTGCACGGAGTACCACGCTTCACGAGCGGCTCGTCCCCGAACACCGACCGCCCGCATGTGTTCGAGAACATCATCGGGCGACCAAAACGACTCATCAGGCATGCCCAACACGGCCTTGGTCGCAGAGATCTCCTCAGGTCCAAATGGATTGCCATGGGCATGGGCAGTGTCGGTGAACTTTGGAGAGGGATAGCCGATATGACTTCGTAGAACGATCAGCGAAGGTTTGCCGTCGATGTTCTTGGCTCGGTTGACCGCGGCTTCAAGCGCGTCGATGTCTTCGCCAATTTCACCGACGCTTTCGACGTGCCAGCCATAGGAGCGGAAGCGCTCTGCAGCGTCATCAGAGAGAGCGAGCTCGGTGGGTCCGTCGATCGAGATGTGGTTGTCGTCGTAGATCGCAACGAGCTTGTCGAGTCCGAGATGGCCGGCCAGTGACGCAGCCTCGTGAGAGATACCTTCTTGAAGGTCACCATCTCCGCACAGAACGAATGTGTAGTGGTCGAACAGTTGCGGTCCGAACTGAGCACGAAGGGCATGTTCGGCGAGAGCGAGACCAACTGCGTTCGCAAGGCCTTGTCCGAGAGGTCCCGTTGTCACCTCGATACCTGGAGTGTGGCCCCGCTCGGGATGTCCCGCTGCCGGGGAACCAAATTGCCGAAAGTTCTTGATGTCATCCAGCGTGAGACCAAAACCGGTCAGGTACAGCATCGAATACTGGAGGATCGAGGCGTGACCACCGGAAAGGACGAATCGGTCTCGGTTTGGCCAATCGGGGCAACTGGCGTCGTATCGCATGACGCGCGCATAAAGCGCATAAGCCAACGGCGCGAGTGCCATGGCCGTTCCGGGATGACCGGAGTTCGCCTTCTGCGGGGCATCCATGGCAAAGCCACGGACAACATCAACGGTTCGGGATTCGATTCGGCTGTCGGTCACGGCCGCACCTTAGTGGTGGCGACGTCCGAAGATGACTGCTGACAGCGGGGCGGCGGAGAGTCCGGGTCCAGTAGATCCTGTTCCGATCACCGCTGACACGTGCACTCCCGCATACGACGCGGTTCCGAGTGACTCAGTGACCGGACCCAGATCGCTCACGCCCTCATTGTCGGCATTGGGGTCGATCAGCGAACAAGTGAAGAGCAGCGCTCCGGATGAGCGGCCGCCAGCGAGAGCCTCGTTGACGGCAAAAGCTGCGGCTGGCGAGTCCTTTCGGTGGAACGCGACGATTGTTCCTTCGGGGAGAGACGCTGCGACTGCGAGCGCTCCACTCGCTTTGTCGGCTCCCAAGACTTCGTGAACGTCAATGACTGTCATCGTTTCTGGGGCGAGCACGGCGAGGGCAAGGCTTTGCGCCGCAGAATTCCGATCTTCAATGCCACCGTTCTTGAGAACTTCGTAGGCCACCTCCAAAGCGGACTCCTCATCGAGTTCGCGCACCATTGCGCCGGTCGAACTCGTTATGGTCATTGGCCCCGCTATCGGTGCTGAACCAAAAGCTATTACGGCTTCGGCAGCAGTCAACTGGAATGCAACTGCCACGCAATGAAACGAGCGGCCAGTGGAGTCGCGGATCGAAGGTGCTCCATTGGATCCGGAAAGGAGACCGCCTGAAAGAACCCTGTTGGTTCTGAGCTCGCAGAGTGACTCGATCGTTTGCGTCACCATTGGCGCCGCCGGATCTGCGAGAACAACGACGGTTTGTGCTGAGGCGAGTTGACGAGTCGATAGGTAGTCGACGCCTAAGAGACCTTCGTCCAGTGGGATAACGACCACGTCGTCCTCAAGAGTTTCCGACCAGAACACCCAAAGGCTTAGTGCTGCGGTCCCATAAACCTCCGAGCCTGCTCCAATGACGCCCGACGAAGACACAAATAAAACCTTCGTTGGATTGAGAAGTACATCGATCGCGCGAAGGATGTCCTCAGATGCCCCGCTGAAGGCCGATGTTGCAAACACGATTGCTAGATCAGGAGCGTCTCTTCCGAGATCAAGGATGTCGGCGATGACATCGCCGGTGGCATGCGAGGCGATGGGGTGGGTCGAGAGCGCCGCTGCGCTTTGCATTACGAGACTGGGGGCAAAAGCGTGAACGGAACGATCGTGACCGGTCCGAGGTCGACTCGACAATGGGCTTCGATCGTTCCGTAGTCTTCAAACATCAATTCCGCCCGAACGAGTCGATAATTGAACTTACCGGGTTCGACCTGGAGTGGCTGCACGTTTCGAGCGATCTGTTCCTCACCCCGCAAGTAGACAACTTCGAGGGCTCCGGAATCTCGCGAGCCCGGCGGGCAGTGAACAATCACGCACAAATGCGGTTCAAGCGATACCGGGACAGCATGCGGTGCCGCTGCCGAGAATTGAACGCCGGTGATGTCGATACGTGTGGAAGGACCGTCGACTTGGCGAGTGTCAATGCCTTCCATGAAAAGTGCCGAGAGGATCTCCATGGCCATGACGGTAATCGGAGTCACCTGCCTGTTGAACAGTCCGCCGCTAGCCTCACTAGATGGCCGGTGGGGAAGGTGTGACACCAACACGTGAAGTGATCCTCATTGAGGCTGAGCTTTGCTTTGCTGAGAATGGTTTCGACGGAACCTCGTTGAACGACATTGCCGGTGCCGTGGGTATCCGACGTTCAAGTGTCCTGCACCATTTCCCCTCGAAAGAGGCCATTTACAAGGAAGTCTTTGATCGGGCACTTGCCGGATGGATTCTCCAGGTAGATGCAGCGACCGACTCTCCCGTTCAAGGCTGGGAAAAGGTCGACCTCGTCCTCACGGCTGGGTTCACCTTCTTTATGGAGAACTCCCAGTTTGTGCGAATCGTTCGTCGCGAGGCTCTCGACGGTGGCCGCAGACTCGGTGTCGATCTCGGGGTGGCTTTACGTCCGTTGTTCGAAAAAGCAGTTGACTACTTCACAGTCGAGATGGAAGCCGGAACATTTCGGCGATTCGATGCTGAACAACTCATGCTCACTGGTTACGGCGCGCTTCTCAGTTACTTCAGCGATCTCCCATTCATCGAGGGTCTCCTTGATCGAGACCCTCTCGCTCTCGATGCACTCGAGGAGAGACTTCAGCACCTTCGTCTGTTTTTCCGAGCAGCGCTTGAGTCATGACAACCACACTTTCTGAAGCCGATTCAAAGGCGTTGCTTTCGGGCTTCGGAGTGAAGTTCCTTCCTGAAGCACTCGTTGTAAGCCCCGCAGAAGCAGTCGCGTTCGCTCGTGACTTCGCCTCACCAATGGCTCTGAAACTTTGTGGCTCCAACATCGCGCACAAATCCGAACGAGGTCTCGTGCACCTTGGGGTTGTAGGTACCGACGCAGTCAGCCGTTCGTGCCAAGAGTTACTCGATGCAGCTCGCCCAGAGGACAACGTAACGGGAGTCCTCATCGCTCCGATGGCCACAGGTCTGCGCGAGTTCATTGCGGGAATCGCGTTCGATCCTATGTTTGGTCCCACGGTGGTATTCGGACTCGGGGGAGTCTTGGCCGAGGCGATCGCAGACGTCACCGTTCGTCTCGCGCCACTCAGACGCCATGATGCAGTAGACATGGTTCAGTCATTGCGAACTCAGTCGTTATTCGGCCCATTCCGTGGCGAGTCGGAGGTCGACATCGACGCCCTCGCAGATCTGCTCTGCGCACTTTCCTTTGCCGCTTCAGAGATAGACGCGCTGATTTCGATCGATCTCAATCCAGTCATGATCGTCGAAGGTCTGCCTGTTGCCCTCGACGCTCTCGTAGAGGTGGCCTCAGAGGTCGTGCCATCGTGATTTCCACCGAGCATTTCAAGGCCCTTTTCGATCCACGGGCAATCGTTGTAGCTGGGGCATCAACCCATCCAGGCAAATTCGGATTCGTGGCGCTGCACAACATCCTTTCTTGCGGGTACGTCGGTGAAGTTTTCGCCACGAACCGTGAACGATCCGAAGTTCTCGGCCGACCAACGCTGGCCGATCTCACCGAGGTTCCTGACGGCGTCGCAGACCTCGTGTTTGTCTGCACACCTGCATCTTCAAACCCCGAACTTTTGCGACAGGCCGCTGCGAAAGGCATCCGCGCCGTCTTCATCGCATCTGCGGGGTACGGCGAGTCAGGGGAGGAGGGCTTGGCTCTGCAATCGGAACTTGTGGATCTCGCGAATCAACTGGACCTCTTGATTGTTGGACCAAACGGACAAGGCCTTGTGTCCACACCATCTCACCTTTGCGCTCAAATAGTTGCTCCCTATCCGCCCGCTGGTCGTATTGGAATTGCGAGCCAATCGGGCAATTTCGTTTCTTCCTTTATGAACCTGTCGCGACAAAGCGGTGTAGGCGTGAGCCGTGCAATTTCGGTGGGGAACGCGGCACAAGTCGGTGTCATCGACATGCTTGAGTACTACGCGGACGACCCAGAGACCACGGTCGGTCTCGTTTACCTCGAAGGCGTGGCCGAAGGTCGTGTATTCGCCGATCGTCTCGAAGCCGTTTGTCGCCGGATGCCCGTTGTCATCCTGAAAGGTGGAGCTTCGGGTTCCGGAGCGAAGGCAGCGGCGAGCCACACCGGTTCGCTCGCTACCGACGATCGCGTATTTGACGGTATGTGCAGGCAAATGGGCGCCGCGCGGGCGAGTTCGGTCGCAGAGGCGTTTGACATCGCAGCTGCATTTGCGACTCTTCCGGTTCCGTCGGGGCCGCGTGTAGCGGTCGTGACCACCGTGGGAGGATGGGGCGTGCTCGCCGCCGATGCCACAGCAACGACGAATCTCGAACTTCTCGATCTACCCGATGATCTGAGATCAACTCTTGATGGGTTACTACCCCCTCGGTGGAGCCGAAATAACCCGATAGATCTCGCAGGTGGCGAAACGAAGGACACCGTGCCAGCGGTACTCGATGCCGTCGTCGGCCATCGAGATATCGACGCCACGCTCGTCCTCGGGATGGGCATTCAATCGAATCAAGGTCGTCTTGAACGGGAAGGTCCCTTTTATCCTGACCATGGTCTTGAGCGGATTGTCGCCTTTCACGATCGACAGGACACTCGTTACGTCGAAGTTGCCCTCGCTGCTTCGGCCGCTTCAAACAAGCCCGTCCTCATCGCGTCGGAATTGTCCGTCGCCGATCCGTCGAACGCAGCGGTGTCTGCAGTGCGAGAAGCCGGGCGCTATTGCTTCGCTTCAGCCGAGCGAGCAGTTCGGGCACTTCATTTCATGAACGAACGGGTCCGATGGCTGGAATCGTTCTCGACTGAGCCTTCACCTGATCGCTGATGTTTGTTCGCAAGATCTCTACTGTTGCGATTGCGAGCCTGGCACTTCTCGTCGTCGTCGCTTCACCATCTGGAGGCGCAACTGATACCGAATCAGGTTCGGTTACTCAGGCATCGGTTACACCAACAACACCGTTGCTGTCGGCTCGAAGGTTCCCCGGCGTCCTACAGTCAACGAATGCCGATCCTGAACTCTCGGCTTCGATTGATCAGTTCCTCAGCAAGGTTGTGGGTTCGACTTGTGTGATCGTCGAACTGGACGGGCGTGTCGTTTACGAGCGCCGATCATCTCAAACGTTCGTTCCTGCTTCGGCGATGAAGTTGGCTACGGCATTGGCTGCTCTTGATATTCTCGGCGCAGACGCAAGATTCACCACTCGATTCGTGACCAACAAGCAGCCAAAGAATGGTGTGATCGAGGGGGATCTTTACGTCGTTGGTGGCGGAGACCCCCTGTTGGCGACTTCGGGCTACAAAACTGTGTTCGATGACCCCGATCAGTTGTACGAAGACTTCAACACGGTTGCCGATTCCCTCAGCGAAGCCGGCATTCGAGCCATTACAGGCGACCTCATCGGTGACGACTCGAGATACGATGCAGTCCGATGGGTTCCGACCTGGCCAGATCGCTATCAAGTTGGTGGAACTGTTGCGCCCCTCTCGGCGCTCGTCGTCAATGACGGAAATACCGGATACACAGAGACTCCTAACGAGGCGACGACAAACCGCAAGGTTGGAAATTCGCCGCTTTTGTTTGTGCAAACCCTTCGGACCGTTCTCAACTCACGAGGAATAACTGTTGACGGCATCGCAAAGACGGGCACAGCACCAGTTAATGGAGAAGAAGTAGCGAGTTTTAACTCTGTGCCGATGTCTCAGGTACTTACCGAGATGCTCAAGAACTCAGACAACACCACCGCCGAGCTCGTACTCAAAGAAATTGGACTTCAATCAAAAGGTCAGGGAACGACTGCAGCCGGTATCGAAGCCACCAGAGAGTCGCTCGAAGAGCAGGGCTTTGACATCACCGGCCTCGTCATGATGGACGGCTCTGGACTTGATACTGGTAATCGCATGTCGTGCGATTTGAGTCTCGCCCTCGTGGTCGCAGTTTCCCAGAAATCGGAATTTTCGGATGCTCTTCCACTAGGTGGAAAGAGCGGAACTCTCCGCAAACGTATGGTCGCTACCCCCTCGACGGGAAGAGTGCGAGCGAAAACCGGAACTTTGAACAGTGTGAATGCCCTCGCCGGTTTCGCTGATACACCGCAAGGCTCTACCTTGAGCTTTGCTTTCGTACACAATGGTGCCGACACTCGCACAACCGGAGTCGCAGACGGATTTACTGATCGACTTATGGCCTATCCCAAAGGCCCCAAACTCACGTTGCTCGAACCGCTTCCCGTGAAATGACCTCCAATGTTTTGGGTTGGAAGCGAGAGTTGCCGATGTTTCCTCTCGGCACCGTTGCCTTGCCAGGTGTGGCTCTTCCGCTCCAAGTCTTCGAGCCCCGTTACCGAGCGCTCGTTATGACCTGCCTCACAGAGGACCGACTTTTCGGATCGGTGCTCATCGATAGGGGCAGCGAAGTGGGAGGGGGAGACCGCCGTGGAGACGTCGGCTCTCTCATTCGCATCATTCAGTCTGAAGAGTTGCCGGACGGTCGCTGGGCGGTTGTGGGGGTCGGAGTCGAACGACTCAGGGTTGTCGAGTGGCTGCCTGATGACCCTTTTCCAAGGTGCATAGCCGAGGCGTGGATCGATGGAGAACCGACAGACAAGACCAGTGAACTCACCGGTCGCACGCTCGACGCAACTCTCGGACTTATGGCTCGGCTAGGCGTAGACGTCACTGATTTCCGTTCTCGTCCAGAGCTCGACCCCGACGCATCGATTGCCTCGTTTCAACTCGCTGCATTGTCACCACTTGGCCCGTTGGACCGCCTCCAGGCGCTTAAGGCCGATGATCCTGATTCTCGCCTTCGGTTCCTTTTGGCCTCGATCGAGGATCAAACGGCGACACTCGATGCGATCGACATGCTCAATGGCGAGGTTGACGGCTCTCACTAACGTGACTTGGGTCCCGAACCATGAGGTTTGCTCACAAGGGATCCAAATGGGTGGGATACTTCTCGGGAAGAAGCCGGCAATCCGGCGGACCATCAGTTCAGAAACCAAGAAGGACTATCTGTGGCGTCTTCAAAATCACTCTCTGAGATTGTTCAAGACCTGTGGGATCTCCTTGTCGCCTACGCTCGCCAGGAGACAATTGATCCCCTCCGCAACATCGGTCGCTACTTGGCCTTTGGGGTCGGAGGAATGGTTGTGATCACCCTCGGAATCTTCTTGCTTGGCCTCTCAGGGCTGCGAGCACTTCAGACTCAAACCGGCGACGTCTTTGCCGGATTCTGGTCGTGGGTGCCATACCTTCTCGTTGCACTCGTATTCGGTGGCCTCGTCGCCTTTGCGATCTCACGGATCGGAAAGGGCAGCGTTGGCACTCGGCCGACTAGCGCACATCCAGGAGCGAATCGATGAGTCCCAGCGGTCCAATCACTCGAGATCACATAGAGCAGCGATTCAGAGATATGCAATCGGAAGTTGAAGGCGTCGAGTCAGAGGCTCGCAGCTACACCACAATCGCCGTGGCCGCGGTGGCTGTGACCCTTGTTGTCGTTGCTTTTGCTCTTGGAAGTAGGCGAGGGCGGAAGCGTCGAACGTTTGTCGAGATTCGTCGAGTATGAGCCTGCTCTCTGACCTTCGCCGGAATGCTCTAACGAAGGGTCTCTTCGGTGGAAGCCGTCCTTGGCTGATCCTCGGTATAGCGGCGTGGACTGTTCGTGGGCTCCAATGGGCGCTCCGACCAGAACCTAAGGTCGTCTATCGGAGCAGGATCGATGTCGGTGAAACTGTTGTCCTGCGCAATGAACCACCTCCTCCGACCCGCCGCCAACGCAGGAAGATGCGCAAGGCCGAGAAGCGTTCAAGCCGCAAGGCAGAACGTCTAGCGAAACGCGCATAGGAACATGAGCGTCAACCCTGCGATTATGTGCAGGTGAAGGTACGACTGCATAACCCGCGGCGGGAACTCGAGATAGAGGGCCCGATCACTATTATCAATCTGTTGGCGCGACTCGAGCTCAATCGAGAGGCTGTTCTTGTCGTGCGAGACGGCGAACTTGTTCCTGGAGACGAGAGCCTGTCCAACGATGACAGCATCGAAATTCGTCCGGTGATTTCTGGCGGCGCGTCGTGAAATGTGTGACCTGTCGCGGCCCAGCGATTATCGATATTCGCCGGCACAACTCTAATTTTTGCGCGGAGCATTTCATCGAACAATGCCAACGTCAGGTTCGGAAGGCAATCGATGAATTCGAAATGATTCTCCCAGAAGACAAAATCCTCGTGGCAGTGTCAGGTGGCAAGGATTCCTTGGCCATCTGGGACCTACTCGTGGACCTTGGGTACGAGGTCGACGGTCTCTACATCGGTTTAGGAATCGGGGAGTACAGCGATATCTCGCTTGACTACGCACGCGCCTACGCCCAAGCTCGGAATCTTCATTTGATTGAAGTAGACGTGCCTTCAACGTTCGGATTCGACATTCCAAACGGATCCCGCGCTGCGAAGCGTGTCCCATGTTCTGCTTGTGGACTTTCGAAACGCCACCTTTTCGACGAGGAAGCGATCAAGGGCGGCTACGACGTCCTCGTCACTGGCCACAATCTTGACGATGAAGCAGCTGTTCTCTTCGGCAACACCCTTCATTGGCACACCGAATACCTCGGACGACAACTCCCAGTGCTGCCGGCACGAAAGGGCTTTCCTCGGAAGGTTAAGCCGCTCGTTCGCTTAGCAGAGCGCGAAACCGCTGCCTACTGCATCGTGAAGGAGATCGATTATCTCATCGATGAGTGCCCCATGGCAGCAGGGAACAAGCACCTCAGCTACAAGAATGCACTCAACGAGATCGAAGCGATGTCACCAGGGGCGAAGCACTCTTTCTATTTCGGTTTCCTCGACCGAGCGGCCGCCTTCTTCGCGGTTGAAGCGTCTATCGACCGCGAAGGGCTCGGAGCCTGCGCATCATGTGGGGCCCCAACTACCTCTGAAATCTGTGCCTTCTGTCGGCTTGTAGTTCGAGCGGGAGGCCAACTTCCCGAACGAACCGGAGTTACCGCTGTGCCAGTAGATCTTGGTCCGAAACGAACAGGATCAGTCCAGTGAGCCGCTCGTTCGCCATAGGCGATCGCGTTCTTCTGATCGACCCCAAGAAGCGGCGGTACCTCATCACCTTAAAGCCGGCCGGTGAGTTCCATTCGCATTCTGGCTTTGTTCCCCACGACTCACTCATTGGATCACCCGAAGGCGTAACGGTGCAGTCAACAAAGAATGTTGCGTACCTTGCCGTGCGCCCCACGTTGTCGGATTTCGTGCTCAAGATGCCGCGTGGAGCACAGGTCATTTATCCAAAAGATCTCGGTCCAATTCTGATGCATGCAGACATCTTCCCCGGCGCCCGCGTGCTTGAGTCTGGCGTGGGTTCCGGTGCTCTGTCGATGGCGATGTTGCGTGCCGGTGCTGACATCGTTGGGTATGAGCTTCGTGAAGACTTTGCCGATCGAGCAAAGGAAAACGTTGAGGCGTTCCTCGGCACCGAAGCCCTCGATCGTTATCGCATTGAGTTGCGCGATTGTTACGACGGAATTGACGAAACCGATCTCGATCGCGTCGTCCTCGATCTCCCCGAGCCCTGGCAAGTCGTTCCACATGCTGCGAAGGCGATGCATCCAGGCGGCATCCTTCTGGCGTACACGCCGAGCATCGTGCAGGTGATGCAACTCCGTCAGGCACTTGAGCAGAGTGCGTTCGACATGCCTGAAACG
>SYBH01000103.1 GCA_005787345.1 Actinomycetota bacterium | reverse complement strand
CCTTGGCCGACTTGCGCACCCCATGCGGCGTCGACGCGGCGAACGTGGATTCACGCGGATCTCTTGGGAAGAAGCGCTTAGCGCAATCACCGACCGATTGCGCACGACCGATCCCGATCGCGTTGGCATGTTCCTGACGAGCCGGGGAATCACCAACGAGACCTATTACGCAGCCGGTAAAGCGGCGCGCTCTATGGGTATTGCCAATGTCGATTCCGCAGCGCGTATTTGTCATGCACCTTCGACGACTGCGCTCAAGGCAACTATTGGTGTGGCCGCAACCACGTGTTCGCTTTCCGATGTCATAAAGACCGATTTGCTGGTTATTTGGGGAGCGAACCCCGCAAACAACCAGCCGGTGTTTATGAAGTACCTGTACAAGGCGCGAATGTCAGGTACTCGAGTTGTTGTCATCAATCCGTTCCTTGAACCTGGCCTCGAGCACTATTGGGTGCCATCAACTACTGAATCAGCACTGTTCGGCACAAAGATGTGCGATCTGCATGTGCCGGTTCGTCCGGGTGGTGACGTCGCTTTTGCTGACGCTGCACTCAAGCGATTGATTGAGCGAGATGCGGTCGATCACGCTTTTATCGCAGAGCACACTGACCATTGGGACAACGTTGTCGCTCACCTTGCAGATGTGACCTACGAAGAACTGCTCGATGATGCCGGCCTCACCATGGCGCAACTCGATGCATTCGTCGACGAATACGCGAACGCGAGCTCGGCAATCCTGCTTTGGTCGATGGGAATCACGCAGCACAAGCATGCCGGCGCCGGAGTTCGCGGCATTGTGAACCTTGCGCTTGCTCGCGGCAATGTTGGCCGCGATGGCGCAGGCCTCATGCCAATTCGTGGTCATAGTGGCGTTCAAGGCGGCGCGGAAATGGGCGCGTATGCCACGGCACTTCCGGGTGGTCTCGAACCAAACGAAGCGAATGCCGCGACGATTGGCCAGAAATGGGGATTCGAAGTTCCTGCGCGCGCCGGTCTGACTGCAGCAGAAATGCCCGAGGCCGCGCTTGCTGGCAACCTCGACATCTTGTGGATGTCGGGCGGCAACTTCCTTGACGCGCTTCCCGACCCTCGTGCTGTCGAGAAGTCGCTCGAACATGTCCCGCTACGCATTCACCAAGACATCGTTCTGAGTTCGCAGATGCTGATTCCAGGCGATGACGTCATCGTGTTACCTGTGAACACGCGATATGAACAAGAAGGTGGCGGTACCGAAACCACAACCGAACGTCGAGTTGTGTATTCGCCGGAAATTCCGCGCGTTGTTGGCGAGGCGCGAAGCGAGTGGCGATTGTTTGCCGAGATCGCAGCGCGCGTAAACCCGGAACTCACCGACGCATTTACGTGGAGTGACAACCAACAGCTACGCGAGGAAATTTCCCGCGTGGTTCCGAGTTACGCCGGAATTGAAACGTTGGAGAAGACGGGCGATCAAGTCCAATGGGGTGGCCCACATCTTTGTGAGGGCGGTGTCTTCCCCACCAGTGATGGTCGTGGTCGGTTCAGTGTTCTCGAGCGCCCGGTGCTTGAGATCCCCGAAGGCATGTTCACTGTGGCCACTCGTCGCGGCAAGCAGTTCAACACCATGGTCCAAGGCGAACATGACCCCTTCACCGGCACGGGACGAGACGCAATCTTCATAGATGCCGCCGATGCTTCCGCTCGCGGATTTCTCGATGGCGACCTCGTGACGCTTCGATCCGAAACGGGTGAGTTCACGGGCCACCTCCATGTGACCCGACTCGCTCAGCGATCCCTGCAAGTGTTTTGGCCCGAGGGCAATGTGCTCATTCCTTCAGGCCCTGAGCATCGAGAAGCAGCTTCGAGGGTGCCTGATTTCAACGCTGTCGTCACGATTTCCCCTGCTGACACCTCCGTGTCCGCAGCGCACTGACGCCCTGACCGACGCCTGCGGACAGGCCGTAGACTGATCCCCGTGACTGAGACTGTTTCCCCCAAGATCGGCATGGCCGTCATCCACCTGTTCTGCAAGGTGACGCCGTTGGCCGACGCCGAAGCCATCACGACTGCGGTGCAGAAAGCCCAAGCCGAGGGCGACCAGGTCGTCACCATCGGAATTCTCGGCCATAAGGCCGACCTTGCCTTTATGGCTCTTGGCTATGACATGTGGCGTCTCCGTCGACTTCAGGCGGCACTCCAGAACGCCGGCCTCGAGATTGTCGATTCCTACGTTTCGCTTACCGAACTTTCGGAATACGCCCAGGGTGTTCCTGAGCCGCAACGATCAGCGCGACTCACGCCGGTGCTTCCCCCTGAGGACAAGCCGGCCTGGTGTTTCTACCCAATGTCGAAACAACGCGGCGATGCGCATAATTGGTTCACGCTTCCCTACGACGATCGCAAAGAACTCATGTACGAGCACGGCGCGTCGGGTCGAAACTTTGCTGGCCGGGTGATCCAGGTTGTGACTGGTTCAACTGGGCTCGACGATTACGAGTGGGGCGTCACGCTGTTTGCAACCGCTCCCGACGACCTCAAAGAAGTTGTCTACACAATGCGCTTCGACACCGCGTCCGCGTTGTACGCCGAATTCGGTCCGTTCTACACGGGCATGGTTGCGCCAGTTGAAGAAGTTCTTTCGCAACTCGGCATCGACTGATTTTTCGATGACCGCAATTGAGCGAAGCGACGAACTTGATGTTGCGCTTGATCGATTGCGTGAGGAACTTCGCGAACTCGAATCAGTTGTTGTTGCATTTAGCGGCGGTGCTGATTCAGCGTTTCTTGCCTACGTGGCGAATCAAACGCTTGGTCGCGATCGATGCACGGTGTTGACGGCAGTTTCTCCGTCACTTGCAACAAGTGAGCACCAAGATTGCGCTGAACTGGCGATCGAGTGGAATCTCAATTGGGTTGAGGTTGAAACAACGGAACTCGAGAGCATCGATTACCTGCGCAATGATTCCGACCGCTGTTTCTATTGCAAAACCGCACTCATGGACGTGGTTGAGCCCATTGCTTCCGATCACGGAGCAGTCGCGGTTCTTGGCGTGAATCTTGATGATCTTGATGACCATCGTCCCGGTCAGCGCGCAGCTTCTGAGCGCGGCGCGCAGTTCCCGCTGGTTGACTCTGGATTTACTAAGCAGATGGTGCGAGACGCGTCGCATCGGCTTGGTCTTCGAACTTGGGACAAACCTGCAGCTGCATGCTTGTCATCTCGAGTTCCTTACGGAACTGCGGTAACGGTTTCAGTGTTGTCGCGGGTCGAGCGCGCAGAAGCAGCGTTGCATGAGCTTGGTTTCCGAGAACTGCGTGTTCGTCATTACGACGACACTGCCCGTATCGAGGTTCCGCTTTCGACGATCGACGCGCTTCTAGAACGGCGCATCGAAGTGGTTGAGGCCGTCTCGGCGTGCGGTTATCGCTACGTCACCCTCGATCTTGAAGGTTTGCGATCGGGTAATCTCAACGCCGCACTTGAATCATGAGCGAGGCTCCGGCTGGTCCATCGGCCGCCGACATGGAAGCACTCGGCGGTTATGCGGCCGCGCTCGCCGATGGAATTGCTGCAGCGGTTGGTCCATGGGTTGAGCGATCAGTGACATCGGTCTGTGATCGGCAAGGACAGCTCGTAACGGGGAAACTGCGCCAACAAGCCGCAGAGGCTGGGCTAGTTGCAGCGGCGGAGATCGCCCCGAAGGTTCGCACGCTCCTCTCCATGGATATCGACGACCAACGAGTTGGACCGCTTGAGATTGTTCGTGGGGCCGTGCGGTTCCCGACCGAGGTCTTACGCGAAATAGGGGTTCCCCCGGTGCGCCGAGATGAATCGGCAGTAGCGATGTTCCCTGACGACATCTACGACCTGATTCCGGGTTCGTTCGGGGATCTTGACCCGTCCCTGCAGGAAACCGGCCTGGTGTGGGGGGCTGCGAAGGCTCATGTCTTTCTGGCTCGACGCCGGGCTGCTGGCCAGCAATAAAGGCGTCAGTTCCCGAGAAGTCATCATTCACAAAGTCGAAACAATTAGGGAATCGACTCGAAACAACCTGTCGGCATCCTTTCGCAGACCTTGCGCCGATCTGGCGTGAACGAGCAGCGAAGGGAACAGCGGTGATTGCTACAGAGATCAATTCCGGTGATACAGCGTGGATGCTGATTGCGACCGGCTTGGTGTTGTTCATGACTCCAGGTTTGGCGTTTTTCTACGGCGGCATGGTCCGGGCCAAGAATGTGCTCGGCATGCTCATGCAGAACTTCTTTGCCATGGGCCTCATGGCCATCATCTGGGTGACCATCGCCTTCTCCTTGGCGTTCGGCAACTTCGGTGACGGAGGCTTCATCGGCAACCTTGACTTCGCATGGATGCGCAACATCACCGCAACGACAGGGGATGAAGCGTTTGCTCTTTCGATCCCGTTCGTGTTGTTCTGCGCCTATCAAATGACATTCGCGGTCATCACTCCGGCGCTTATCACCGGAGCGACTGCTGACCGATTCAAATTCAAGGCCTATGGCATCTTCATCGCCTTGTGGCTTGTCTTGGTCTATGCGCCCGTTGCGCACTGGGTCTTCGCTGGTGGGTGGCTGGCCAAGCTCGGTGCCCTCGACTTCGCCGGTGGTGCGGTTGTGCACATCAATGCCGGTGCGGCAGCACTCGCGGTGATCATCGTTCTCGGCAAGCGCAAGGGATGGCCGCGTGAAGGAATGCATCCTCACAACCTTCCCTTTACCCTTTTGGGAACCGGCATTCTGTGGTTCGGCT
>SYBH01000102.1 GCA_005787345.1 Actinomycetota bacterium | reverse complement strand
GGAATCGGCGAAGGCTCGCGGCGCAACGATCCTCGCCGAATTGATGGGCGCTGCGTCCAACGCCGACGCGCACCACATCACCGCCCCTTCTCCTGGCGGCGTTGGGGCGATCAATTGCATGCGCACTGCCATTGCCGATGCTGGCCTTGTGCCATCCGATGTCACCTACGTCAACGCTCACGGAACCTCAACACCACTTAACGACGCGGCCGAAGCTGCCGCCATCGCCGAGGTCTTTGGCGACACGCCGCCGGCGGTTACCTCATTCAAGGGCGTCACTGGCCACGCTCTTGGTGGCGCTGGTTCACTTGAAGCCGTTGGCATTGTGCTTGGCATGCAGAAGGGCGCGATTCCGCCGACTGCGGGCTACGAGAACGTCGATCCCGATATGGCGCCCATTGACATCGTCGTGGGAGCGGCTCGCGAATGGACTCCCGCTCCGGTGCTTTCAAACAGCTTCGGTTTCGGTGGCCATAACGGTTGCATTGTGATCGGCCCACCGCCGGCCTGAGCCGTTTCAGTCGAGACTGCCCTCTCGACGCACTAACCACTCTTTGGCCGGTACTCCCCCGCCAAACTGCCCAATGCCGCCACCGCTTGGCAGCACTCGATGACAAGGCACGATGATGGCGATTGGGTTTGTGGCCATCGCACTTCCTACGGCCCGCGCAGCCTTGGGCCGGCCAACACGCGCCGCCAAGTCGCCGTACGTAATCGTTTGCCCGAACGACACGGTTTCGAGCGCGTCCAGAACTTTTCCACGAAAACCGGCGCGTCCGCTGCGATCAATCGTCATATCAAACGACGTGCGCTCGCCATCGAAGTACTCGCGCAATTGGGTGAGCGCGACTGCCAGATGCGCGTCAGCAGCTTCAGTTCCGCTGACATTGGCGTCAAGGTCGCCAAACCACACGCGACAAACACCGACGTCGTTGGCAATGACAGTGAGTGCACCGATCGGCGTATCGATCAGTGCTTTGGCCATAACTCAGGCGTCGGCAAAGACGAAGAGGAGTTCAGTTTCAGCGGCGGTTTCGCCACCGACATGAGCTCGTCCCGCACCTTTACCGGCACGAGCCGACATCCGGCCGAGCGTGACTTCAAGTTCGAGAACATCGCCGGGCACAACCTGACGACGAAATCTCGACTTCTCAACGCCACCGAACAATGGCAACTTGCCGGCGAATGCTGGGTCGCTCAACACCGCGTAGGCACCGAGCTGTGCGATGGCTTCAAGCATGAGCACACCGGGCAACGTGGGACGGCCGGGGAAGTGACCAGGGAAGAACCACTCGTCACCAGTGATGCGCCACAAACCCTTTGCTGAAGAACCGATCTCGAGTTGGGTGACTTCATCGAGCAACAGGAATGGCGGTCGATGCGGAAGTACATCAGCCGGTGCTGGAAAACTCACTTGCCCAGCGCCTTGAGAAGATTGGCAGGCGTGTCTTTCGGGCTGACCTTGTACCAAGCCTGCTCGATCTTGCCCTTTTCGTCGATCAGGAAAGCAGAGCGCACGATGCCCATGTACTTCTTTCCATACATCGACTTTTCGCCCCACACGCCGAACTTCTCCGCCACGACATGTTCTGGATCGGACAACAACGTGAAGCCCAGGTTGTATTTGTCGTCGAACTTGGCGAGCTTGGCGGGAAGGTCGGGACTGATGCCGATGATGGCGGTGTCGCCGATCTTTTTGGCGATGTCACGAAGACCACAGCTCTGGGTGGTGCAGCCGGGCGTATCGGCCTTTGGGTAGAAATACACGAGCACCTTGGCGCCGGCGAAACCAGAGAGCTTCACCTTGGTGTCGGCTTGATCAGCGAGGGTGAATGCCGGCGCTTTCGCCCCAACTGCGAGTTGTGTGGTTGCCATGTCCTGAAACTAGCGGGAGAAAACAACTGGGCACGCCGTGGAGATCAAAAGCAGCTGCTCAACGGCAAAACGAAAGAGGGAGAGCACTTTCGTGCTCCCCCTCAATCAAAATTGCGTGTTGAAACTCAGGCGCCAGCTTTTGCTGAAGCCTTGAGCTTTGCGCCGGCCGACACCTTCGCAGCATTGGTGGCGGGAACCTGGATAGTTGCACCGGTCTGTGGGTTACGAGCGGTACGAGCCTTGCGGTGGGTCTGCTCGAAGCTGATGAAACCCGGGAGCGTCAACTTCTCGGCGCCCTTGGCAACAACCTCGTGTGCGATGTCTTCAAACGACTTGAGAGTCTTTTCCACGTCGGCCTTTGTCTGGCCCGTCCGGTTCGAGATCTCGGCGATGAGTTCGCTCTTGGTCATGACTTCCTCCTGTTGGCCCAGCCATGTGGCCCGGCACGGGTTGGATTCCGGGTCGGCCCCCGGTCACCTTCGAACTCGGGCAGGACCGCCCGATAGGACTCAAGCATTGCGGCAGTTGAGCCCGAAATGGTGGATGGCAACGGATTTTGTTGCATGACTATGCACTCGGCTGAATCGGTGCTGGTCAGAGGGGGAAATGAGACGCCCGTCACTCCGACGAATTCATCATGAATTTGGCCGAATGGGCGAAATACCCCAGCATCCGGGCCTCATCCTCGTCGCTCAATGCTCCGGCTTCGACCTCTGCGTTCACTGCGCTGGCCATAAGGCGGAACCAGGCTTCCCGTTCGGTCTCACCAATGACATAGGGCTCATGGCGCATACGAAGCCGTGGATGGCCTCTCTGCTCGCTATAAGTCTGAGGGCCTCCCCAGAACTGCACGAGGAACATCCGAAGACGTTCACGGGCGCCATCGAGATCATCGGCCGGATAGAGCGGGGCCAGGACCGGGTCAGCGATAACGCCGTCGTAAAAACGATCAACAAGACGGTTGAAGAACTCGGGGTCGACCCGATCGAACAGTGGTTGCTCGAGCGGAATCTTGCGACGTTCGCTCTCGCCCCCGGCAGTAGCGGCGTTTGCGTCGGTCATGACGCGTCAAGGGCGGCACGCACGTCAGCAATGAACGCGCCAGCGCCAGCGGGACCGTCGCCCTCTACAACTCGCCGCATGAGCGCCGAGCCGATGACGCAACCGTCGGCGACCTGACTGACTTCCGCAGCTTGCTGGCCATTCGAAACGCCAACACCAACAAGCACAGGCTTGTCGGTGATTGCTTTGAGCCTGCGCGCGATTATGAGCGAAGACTCGGCAAGTGCATCGCGCTCACCAGTCACACCGAGAAGACCGACGGCGTAAACGAAACCGCGGGAACGAGCCACCACGCGAGGAAGGCGTTCATCGGGCGCAGTCGGTGCCGCGAGCATCACCGTTTCAATACCTGCTGGATCGGCAGCCGATGCCCACGGACCAACCTCTTCAAGCGGAAGGTCCGGAAGGATCGCGGCGCGCACACCGGCTTCGTACATCAACGATGCAAAGCGTTCATGGCCCATGTGGAATGCAAGGTTGTAATAGGTCATGACTGCGAGCGGAACACCGGCATCGATGGTGCGCAGCGTGTCGAGGACGGTGACAGGACTGGCGCCGTCGCGCAACGCAAGTTCGCTGGCTTCCTGAATGACGGGACCATCCATGACCGGGTCAGAAAATGGAATACCGATTTCAATTGCATCGGCACCGGCGTCGGCAACCGCGCGAACGACGTCGGGCCATTCATCGTGGAGCCCGCCAGTGACATAGGCAATCAACAACTTGCGACCACTTTCGCGAGTGGCACGCAACGAGAGTTCGAACTCCCCCGGTTCAGCAGGCGCGTCGGGAATCGTTAGTCCTTCTTCGGCAAGCGTCGGGCTCATCCCAGGATTTCCATCATTTGCCCGACGTCTTTGTCGCCGCGGCCAGACATGTTGAGAAGCACGGTCTTTCCGGCAAGCTTGACTCGGTCACGACTGATCCATGCCAATGCATGAGCAGGTTCGAGTGCCGGGATGATGCCTTCGGTGCGACTGAGAAGTTGGAACGCAGCGATAACTTCATCGTCGGTGACCTGTTCGTAACGAGCACGGCCGATCGATGAAAGGTGCGAATGCTCAGGGCCGACACCGGGATAATCAAGACCCGCAGAGATCGAATGAGCTTCTTGCACCTGGCCGAATTCGTCCTGCATGAGATAGCTCTTCATGCCGTGCACGACGCCGGGCACGCCACGCCCAACAGCAGCGCCACCAGCAGGTTCAACGCCAACAAGTTCGGCGGTGGTGTCAGCAAAACCACTAAAGATGCCGATGGCATTTGATCCGCCACCAACACATGCGGTGACGACGTCGGGAATTTCGTTCTCGAGCAACTTGGCGCATTGCTCACGAGATTCCTTCCCGATGACGGTATGGAATTCGCGGACCATCCACGGGTACGGGTGTGGGCCCATGACAGATCCGAGGCAGTAATGAGTGTTTTCGACGGTAGCAACCCAATCGCGCATGGCTTCGTTCACTGCGTCTTTAAGCGTTCGACTGCCAGACATGGCCGGGACAACTTCAGCGCCGAGCAAACGCATGCGGAACACATTCAGGGCCTGGCGTTCCATGTCGACTTCGCCCATGAAGACTTTGCACTCCATACCCATGAGCGCTGCAGCCGTTGCCGATGCGACACCATGCTGTCCAGCACCCGTTTCAGCAACAAGGCGGGTTTTGCCCATGCGCTTGGCGAGAAGAGCTTGACCAAGCACGTTGTTGATTTTGTGGGAACCGGTGTGATTGAGGTCTTCGCGCTTGAGCAGCACGCGCACACCAAGTTCTGCTGATAGACGATGGCATTCGGTAATCGGCGATGGACGGCCGGCGTAATCGGCGAGCAACCCGTCGAGTTCGTCACGGAATGATTGATCAGCCCACGCCTCACGGAACGCGGCTTCGAGTTCCTGACAGGCCGGAACAAGAGTCTCGGGCACGTAGCGCCCTCCGAACTCTCCGAAACGACCGCTTGATGATGGCTCGGGCAGTGACATGAAGATGAGGCTACGCCGGGCCCGGGTCGGTGGAGAACTCGGACAGGGCATCTCTCGAACTCGATATAAACGCGGCCAGCGCTTCCGGATCCTTGTGGCCGGGAGATGCCTCTACCCCACTCACCACATCAACCCCCCACGGACGGACTCGCTCGACAGCTTCGGCCACATTCGCAGCGTTTAGGCCCCCAGCGAGGACCACCCGATAACGCCGCGGTAGATCGGCGATCCGGGACCAGTCGAAGGTCTTACCCGAGCCGGGGGTGGGTGAATCGAGCAGCACCGCGTCGATCGGATACTCATGGAGACGTGAGAGCCGAGAATCGTCAGCGGTGAAGACCTGGACAAGGAACGGAACGGTGTCGCGCAAGGCTTGGGCCACCTCGGGACCTTCGCTTCCGTGTAATTGCACACCACCGAGTCCTGCGGCGTTCACAATTTCAAGAATGCGCTCTGCGGACTCGTTGCGGAAGACACCGACCGCAATCGTTTCAGCGGGAAGTTGGGGAATGATTTCCGCAACCGTTGCATGATCAACCTGTCGCTTTGACTCGGCAAAAATAAAGCCGAGCGCGTCAGCACCGAGGGACACTGCGAGCAGTGCGTCCTCGGCATTCGTTGTTCCGCAGATCTTGATGAACACGCCGCGACGCTAGCGGCGCGACGTGTTCATCACGCGATCAATTGTTTCGACAGAATCAGGCGTCGACCATTCGGCCGCTGAGGTACTCGTCGTAGGCCGCAAGGTCGAGATGACCGTGTCCGCAGTAGTTGAAAAGAATGACCTTCTCTTCACCGGACTCCTTGGCAGCAAGTGCTTCGTCGATGGCGACGGCAATGCCATGACCACATTCGGGAGCTGGAACCTTGCCCTCAGCGTTGGCGAACTTGATTGCTGCGTCGAACACCTTGCCCTGATTGATAGCGACAGCTTCCATGCGACCCTCATGCACGAGTTTCGAGATAATCGGGGAATCGCCGTGGTAGCGAAGGCCACCAGCGTGGATCGACGGTGGCATGAAATCGGCGCCAAGCGTGTACATCGGCATAAGCGGAGTCATCCCGGCAACATCGCCGAAGTCGTACTCGAAACGGCCCTGGGTAAGAGTCGGACACGCGGATGGTTCGACAGCGACGAGACGAACGCTTTCGTCGGGAACAAATGGGAATGCAATGCCCCCCAGGTTCGATCCGCCACCGCATGGAGCGATGACAACATCGGGAAGTTCTTCACCCGCGGCGCGGAGCTGATCGCGTGCTTCAAGACCGATCACAGTTTGGTGAAGAAGCACGTGGTTCAGCACGGAGCCAAGCGCGTAATGCGAGTCGTCTCGCTGCACACAGTCACGAACAGCATCAGAGATTGCTGCACCAAGCGAACCAGGATTCGACGGATCGTCGATCGGTGACGGAACAACATTTCCGCCCCATACCTCCATCATGATCTTGCGATACGGCTTCTGTTCAAAAGAGGCGCGCACCATGTACACCATGCATTCCATGTCGAACTGAGCCGTTGCAAACGAAAGCGCGGTACCCCACTGGCCTGCACCAGTTTCGGTGGTGAGGCGATTGATGCCTTCCATCTTGTTGTAATAGGCCTGCGGTACGGCGGTGTTCGGCTTATGCGAACCAGCGGGCGACACTGACTCGTCCTTGAAGTAAATACGTGCGGGAGTGTCGAGCATCTTCTCAAGACGTTCAGCACGCACGAGCGGAGTCGGACGCCATAGACGAAGAATGTCGAGCACGGGACCGGGGATGTCGATCCACGGTTCGGGTGACATTTCTTGCATGATCAGTGCCATCGGGAACAGCGGTGCAAGATCGTCAGGCGTGACGGGTTCACGGGTTCCGGGATGAAGCGGTGGATCCATCGGCGTCGCCAGTCGCGGAAGGATGTTGAACCACGCCGAGGGCATCTCGGATTCGGCCATGTTGTAACGGGTCATTGTGACTCCCCCTGTCTCGTTGTACGTGGCAGATCCTATGGCCGGCGAGCACTCCGAAGCGCTGCGACTCCACCCTCGGGGTCGCCGGAGGTCACGAGATGTTCGCCTACAAGCACAGCGTGGTAACCAGCGCTGGCCAAGATGGCCGCATCTTCCGGGCCCGTAATGCCAGATTCAGCAACTCGCACCACGCCGGCAGGCATCTGTGGAGCCATCCGCACGGCCCGGTCGGTATCGACAGCGAAGGTCACGAGATCTCGCTGGTTCACACCGATGAGATCAGCGCCAGCGGCAACAGCACGATCGAGTTCGGCTTCGTCGTGAATTTCTACAAGCGCATCGAACCCGATGGCATGGGTCAACTTGAGAAACGACTCGAGCTCGGCTTGGTCGAGAGCGGCCGCGATGAGCAGCACACAGTCGGCACCCATGATGCGGGCATCACACACATCACGAGCACTGACCGTGAAGTCCTTACGTAAGACTGGAAGTGAACACGCGGCGCTGGCGGCAACAAGATCTTCGATTGATCCACCAAAAAAGTCGATATCAGTGAGCACTGACAAACATGCAGCGCCACCGCGTTCGTACTGCTGAGCGAGTTCTATGGGATCGAGACCTGCGGCGAGTTCGCCTTTCGAGGGCGAGCGACGTTTGATTTCGGAAATGACTGCAATGTCCCCCGATGCCGCAACCGTTTCGAGTGCAGCGCGGAATCCACGGGCAGGCGCGACGGACATCGCCCGCTCGACAAGTTCGTCGAACGGGCGATCGTCGCGAGCCGCAACCTCTCGGTGCGCCTCAAGAATGCGGTCGAGATACGTGGTCAGTTTGGAAGACCCTTTGCGTTGCCGGTGGGAGTTGACATCGCCATCATCGGCGGTTCGGCCATAAGGCCAGTGAGTGTGCCGAAGAGTTCCTTCATCGCGTCGGAACCACCGTGCACGCCAAGCGCATCGCCGTCGGAATACAGCTCAAAGATCCAAACCGTGTTCTCGTCACCAGCATCGCGATGGAACGAGTACACGAGCGTGCCGGGTTCACCGGCAACGACTGGAAGCATCGTCTCGAGGGCAGCGACACCTTCGTCACGCTTTCCCGGTTGAAACACCATCTTTACGAACAATGAAGTCTGAGTCATGGGCGCAGACCTTAGGTCAACTGCTAACGATCGCGCTCGGCCCTAATGCTTCGTGAGATCGCGACCGCCGGAGCGGCAAGAAACCCAAGAAGAGCGAGCACGAGACCGACGAGACCGACTGCAATGAGGAACGGGAGGTTCACCATGACGCCAAGAATCACACCGAGAAGGCCACCGAAGAAACACACAACCGGCGCCATTTGCACCGAACGGGCGACTTCGGTCCCCTCAACTCCAACGTCGTCGATGAGCCGAGGATCGATCTCGTCATCGCTGTCGTCGAAGGGAACAAAGTCATAGCGACCAGGAACCGGGGTACCCGAGGAAACTGGGTCGGACTGTGTCAGACGCATACGTTCATCGTGGGTCCGACGACGATCAGGATCGCCAAGCACTGCCCACGCTTCGTTGATCGCCTGCATCTCGCGTTCGTTCTTCTGCCGGTCGGCCTCGTTGGTGTGGAAGTCCGGGTGGTGTATCCGCGCCAACTGAAGATAGGCCCGACGAATTTCGGCGGCATTCGCCGAGGGCGACACCCCGAGTCGATCGTAAAGAGAATCGGCCATAACGCTTCAGCGAACCGAACCCGACTCGATGACCGCAGCAGCACAGGCACTTGGACCGTTGCCGACAGCAACTTGAGTGCCCGGAACCACCGCTCGCCCGACGCGAGCAAGAGCAAGCGCAGGAAGTTCCGCGCCCAACGACGCCGTGACGCTAGTGATCGTGCCCACCAAAGTGCCGTCGACGGTTACGTCGTCACCGACAGAAGCATCGCCCTCGAGCATGAGCAGGCGAATGGGATGAGGAACATTATTTCCACGACTATCGATCCTGGCGACGAGTTCCTGACCGGTGTAGCAGCCCTTTGTGAAACTCACCGATGCGTCAATGACCCACGCACCTGCTTCACCTGGAATGGTGTCCTCGGTTAGTTCGGTTCCCATCGCTGGGATTCCATGGGCAATCCGATAACGAATCATCGCCTCAGTTGCGACAGCGTCGACAACCGATACGCGCGGATCAGTTGTCGACGCGTTGACAATGAGTTCATCGCGTCCCGCGACAAGGGGCCCAACCGGAGTTGCGACGAGGGCGCCTTCAGGTCTGTCGCCACCTAGGCGAACAAGTGAGGACTCCCAGCGGTGTTGCACCAATGCGCTGCGCTGCGGTTCGGTGATAGTCGCTTTCGTTCGCAACAGGAACCGCTTCAATCGGGTGAGAATGAGGTCGCCATAACCGGGATCGGTTTCGAGCACGTAATTCTCAGCATCGATTCGATGAACACGCAGCCACGAAACGACCTTGCCCGTTGGAGCCAAAAGAAACGACCATGCGTTGTCGCCAACCATGGCGACAACGTCCTGACTGAGTTGACCTTGGAGATACCGAGCAGCTTCGGGACCGGTTACCGACAGAACATCGCGTTCAACAACGACTGCTCCCCCTGCACCTTGCAGCGCCTCGTAGCCGGCGATGATTTGATCGTTCGAAGAAGCACTCACACTCGCGAGTGTCGCACCTTCGCCGGACAAATGCACCAGTAACGGGAATGAATCAGTCGACGACTTCACCGCGGCGCTGCGCAGTCATCCGCCGCGCACCGGGAACTGCACTAAGTAGCCCTCGGGCCTTATTCCGACATTCGAGGTCTTCATGTTCAGCAATGCTGTCAGCAACGATGCCCGCACCGGCCTGGACATGAGCAATGCCATCGGCTCCAACAACAAGCGTGCGGATGGCGATGGCGGTATCGATTGTGCCCGAGAAGTCGACATATCCAACAACGCCGGCATAGGGACCGCGCTTCACCGGCTCGAGTTCGTCGATGATT
>SYBH01000020.1 GCA_005787345.1 Actinomycetota bacterium | reverse complement strand
GACCATCGACTCCATTTGCCGCGAGTAACTCAAGAGCCGAAGCGGTGATGGCCTCTTGAACCTCGCGGGTCTTTTGTGCTCGTGAGACCTTTGGTCGGTATGGTGATGAACCTGCTGATCGTGAGCTTTTGGTCTTTGTGGTCATGACATGAGGTTAGGGGAGATTGAATTCTAGCGAAGGTTTTGGTTATTAGCACAAGGATTATTTGAAAATAGGAAATCTTTTGAAAGTCTGACGACGGGGCTTTGGGGACCGGGCGGGGCGGAGAACGGGCTAGAACAATTGAGCCGTCGTCGTGATGGCATGGAGGAACCATGAAGGTCGATATCTCACTCGCAATGTCCGGACCGCTCGATGCGGTGCCCCGGGCGGCGGAACTCCAGGCGGTCGGGGCCGATGGGCTTTTCAGCTTCGAAAATGCCCATGACGCCTTCTTCCCGCTCGTCTTGGCCAGCACCTCCTGTCAGATCGACCTGATGACTAATGCGGCCATGGCGTTTCCTCGAAGCCCGCTGCATCTCGCCTACGCCGCGAATGATCTGCAACTGCTCACCGGCGGCAAGTTTCGTTTAGGCCTTGCCTCGCAGATCCGTCCACACATTCAAAAGCGCTACGGATCGGTGTGGGAAAAGCCGGTTGCACAGATGCGCGAATGGGTGAGTGCAACGAAGGCGATCCTCGCTCACTTTGCTGGTGAAGGTCCGTTTGACTTCAAGGGTCAGTGGACGACGCACACGCTCATGACTCCGAATTTCAATCCCGGTCCGAATCCGTTCGGAAAGGCACCGGTACTTGTCGGCGCACTCGGTCCGAAGATGTGTGAAATGTCGGCCGAGGTTGCCGACGGCATTTTGGTGATGCCGTTCAACTCTGAGCGCCACTTTGCCGAACGAACGATGCCGGCGCTTGAACGTGGTTTCGCGAAATCAGGGCGCGATCGCAAGGATTTCGAAATCATCCTCGAAGTCATCTGTGCAGTTGGTCAGACCGATGAAGAAATCGCTGCAGCAGCAAATGGCGTGAAAACGCTTCTCGGCTTCTACGGTTCAACTCCTTCGTATAAGCCCGTGCTCGACGTTGAAGGTTGGGGCGAACTGCAACCAGAACTCAATGCGCTGTCGAAGCAGGGCGACTGGGCCGGTATGGCCAAGAAGATTGATGAGGACGTGCTTCGAACAATCGCTGTTGTTGGTACCCCGAAGGAAGTTGCTGCTGAGATCGTCCGTCGTTTCGGGCACGAAGCCAATCGCGTCTGTCTTTATTTCCCCGGATATCCGATTACCGATGAATGCATCGCGGAAACAATTCGTGAAGTCAAGGTTGCCTCGGGCGAAGTGTGATGACTCGCACGATTGATACCGGCACAACTGATCTGTTGGCAGAACTTCACGACGACGGAGTTCTGGTTGCCACGCTGAATCGTCCTGACACACGTAATGCATTTAGCGGTGCGATGGGTCGTGCGCTCGGTGACATCTATCGAATGGCCGATACCGATGATGCGGTGCGTGTCGTTGTACTCACGGGTACGCCGCCTGCGTTCTGTGCAGGTGCCGATTTCTCCAATGGCTCTGATGTTTTTGAACGTTCTGATGCACCGGCGTTCAGTGCGAATCCGGTGAATCCGCCGGCCTGGCGAATTCGCAAACCAGTGATTGCTGCTGTCAATGGACATGCGATCGGTGTTGGTTTCACTCTGACGTTGCATTGCGACCTGCGCTTCATGGCACACGATGCAAAATACGGGATCGTTCAAGTCCGTCGCGGCGTGATGCCCGACGCCATGAGCCACTGGACTCTTCCGCGTCTTGTCGGCCTCGCGAACGCAGCAGACATTCTCTTGACTGGCCGTACGTTTACTGGGGCCGAAGCGCGCGATCTTGGTGTTGCATCTCGAGTGCTTCCGAACGATGACGTCTTGCCGCATGCACTTGAAGTTGCCCACGACATGGCCGTCAACACGGCTCCGCTTTCGGTTGCGGTGAGCAAGCGCTTGCTGTGGGGAACCTTCGCAATGACGCCAGACGAAGTGGATCGAGCCGAGACTGACCTTCATCATCACCTCATGGGCGAAGCCGATGCCCGCGAAGGTGTCGTGGCCTTTCTGGAGCGGCGCGATCCAGAGTGGTCGCTTACTGTCAACGACAACTGGCCGAGCGAATGGCCGACACCGGGGGACATCACATGAACGAGGAACTGACCGTCACGACCGATGATGTGCTTCAAGGCATCGACCTTTCGGGAAAGGTCGTGTTGATTACGGGCGGAACCACAGGTTTGGGGAAAGAGTCAGCGCGCGCTCTTGGATCAGCTGGCGCGACTGTGATCATCACTGCTCGTTCCGAAGAAAAGGGGCAGGCTGCCGTTGCCCAGCTGACCGAACTTGTACCCGATGGTGACTTTTCGTTCGAGGTGATGGAGCTCGGATCGCTTGACAGCGTGCGTTTCTTCACCGATCGATTCATGGCGTCGCATGACCGCCTCGATGTGCTTTTGGCGAATGCCGGCATCATGGCTGTGCCCTACGGAAAGACCGACGATGGTTTCGAATTGCAGTTCGGCACTAACCACCTTGGTCATTTCGTACTCGTGAATCGTCTGCTGCCGCTGTTAAAGGCGAGCGCACCTTCTCGCATTGTGAATCTGAGTTCGGCCGGTCACTTTGCATCGGGAATCATTTGGGACGACCCGAACTTCGAAACCAACGACTATTCAAAGATGGATGCCTACGGTCAGTCCAAGACCGCAAACATTCTCTTCACTGTTGAACTCGAGCATCGATACGGCGACGCCGGTGTCCACTCGTGGGCGGTGCACCCGGGAATGGTGATGACAGATTTGGCCCGAAGTTTCACGAAGGACGACTTCGGTGATCTCGCTTCACGGGCAAAGAAGTCGGGCATGAAAATGCCGACGCTTGTGAACGTTGACGTTGGTGCGTCAACGCAGGTGTGGGCCTGTGTCAGTGCAGAGGCACTCGAAAAGCCTGGCTCCTACCTCGCTGATCGCACATTCGCCGAACCTTCGGACTACGCGAAAGATCCCGAATCAGCGAAACGGTTGTGGGTTCTTTCAGAACAACTTGTTGGGGAACAGTTCCCCCAGGCCTGAACTCAGCGAGCTCGTAATTCGAGCTGTTCGCGATTGGTAATGCGATAGCGACGCTCGGACTGTTCGATCCAGCCGAGTCGCACGAAACTTGCGATTGCTTTGTTGACGCGCTCTCGCGACGCGCCAACCATTCCTGCGAGTTCTTCTTGCGTGATTGGAAGTGAGAACTCATCAGCTGTGCCGGCCAGTTCAAGAAGTCGTTTGGCGGTGCGGCCGGTGACGTCGAGGAACACCGAATCAGCGAGTTGCTCGTCGGTGTTGCGAAGTCGGTTGGCCAGCATTTCGACGACATTCCAGAGCAGCTGCGGCTGATCTCGGTAGATATCGCGAAGCGGAGCGTACGGAATGGCGATGACTTCAGAAGGCTCGAGGGCTCGGGCTTCGGCGGAACGCGCGAGGCCATCGAACAGCGGCATTTCGCCGAGCAGATCGCCACGTTCCATGAGAGCAACTACTGATTCGCGACCATCGACAGAGCGATTAGCGATAGCGATTCGGCCAGATACCACGACGAAAAGCTCAGTTGCCGCGTCGTTCTCGGTAAAGAGGACTCCGCCGCGAGCAAAGGAGCGCTGTTCAGAAGCAGCGACAACGGTGTCGAGCGGTGTGCCTTCGAATCCTTTGAAGAACTCGATGGTGTTGAGGAGTTCGCGATCAGTCACGACATGACTCTAGCGGTGCAGAGCAGGGTGTGACGTCGGTCCCTCGTCGAACGAATGCATGGCGGTTACCTCGCCTAGCCTCTTGATCCATGGTTGCGAAATGGTGTGCGCGATGACGATCAGGGACACGGTGCCCACCGATGGACGGGTATGGACGATCGTGCTTGCAGCCGGGTCGGGTCGTCGATTTGGCGTGACACCGAAGCAATATGAATTTCTTGGCAACGAGCGAGTGATTGATCACTCGCTCGCGGTGAGTCGTGCTGCTGCTGATCACGTGGTTGTTGTTCTCGCTCCTGGTCAAGAGCGTGAAGGCGCTGAACTCGTTGAAGCGGGCGCGGCCGATGTTGCAGTAACCGGCGGAAGCGAACGAGCCGACTCTGTTCGAGCGGCACTTGCGGTCATCGCCGAGGACGCCGCTGTGATTGTTGTGCACGACGCAGCACGACCTCTCGCGTCTGGTGAACTTCATCAGGCAGTGGTGGCTGCGGTTCATGCCGGCGCCGATGCTGCGATCCCTGCGATTCCGGTGACCGACACGATCAAACAAATCGCTCACGATCAAGACGGCCGATCAGTTGTGGCGGAAACGCTTGATCGGTCAACCTTGGTCGCAGTGCAGACCCCTCAAGCCTTCAGGGCAGACATCCTTCGAGATGCCCACGCCAGTTCCGCTGGGGCAACCGACGACGCTGCACTTGTGGAAGCAATTGGTGGAACGGTGATTGTGATTGACGGCGAATCAACCAACATCAAGATCACTGGCCCTAACGATTTGGCCATCGCCGCGATCCTCTTCGATGCCCTCGGGTAGGTTGAGGGCATGACGGTACGAGTCGGACAAGGTTTCGATGTGCACGCGTTCTCCGATGATCCGGCTCGAAAACTGGTTCTCGGCGGCGTGGTGTTCGACGGAGAACGCGGACTAGTAGGCCACAGCGACGCTGATGTAGTGGCCCACGCCTGTGCAGACGCATTGCTTGGCGCGGCCGGTCTGGGCGATATCGGACAGCACTTTCCCGATACCGATCCGAAGTGGGCGGGTGCTGACAGCATTGGCCTGCTCAG
>SYBH01000019.1 GCA_005787345.1 Actinomycetota bacterium | reverse complement strand
GCTTCATGGCCCGAGCCCAAGACCTCGCGGCCAATGGCTACGAGGCCTACGCAATTCGCTAGATCAGCCCGCCCTCGTTGCGTTGGGTCCGGATCGAGGTTTCCTAATTCGCTGTCGTTAGTGTTAACGAAAGCGGAAACCACAAAGCGAACGAGGACTATCTATGGCGAAGTACACGGTGAGTGTCGAAAGTTCGAAGTCGGTCGAAGAAGCCTTCGCCTACATGGCCGATCTGCGTAACTTCGCCAACTGGGACCCGGGTGTCCTCACCGTCACTCAAGTTGCTGGAGATGGGGCTGGCCCGGAATCAAGCTTTGATGTCGCAGTGAAGAGTGTCGGTGGGGGAACGGTGCTGCGCTATGAGACCGTTGAGTACGACGAGCCCGCCAATCTCTTGGTCGAGGCCCGCAACTCCAAGTTCACCTCGATCGACAGGATCACGGTCGTTGCAAAAGACGAGGGATCGATCGTCACGTACGCCGCGGAGTTACTTCTCAATGGTTGCCTAAGCCCGTTGAATCCGCTGCTCGGATTGGTCTTCAACCGCATCGGCGACCGTGCCGCAGCCGGTCTTCGACGCGTGCTCGCCTAGATCCCCACGCACGGCCCGACGGACTCGATGAGCCTCAGACGATTCGCAGCCCGGGAGATTCTCTGGCCGTGATTGTGGGACCGGTCCCGCTCAGAATTGGGGTGGTGAAGCAACTCAGTTCGGCTCGGCCCGTCTGGGAGCGGAATCCTCGCTAGGTGGTGGTTTCACATAACCTCGCCCGCGATTTCACGGACTTTCCCTTGGGTACCGGGCTACCGATGGGCACATGACCGGGCCGGCCGATGCAGAAGGGCGAAGGATGGGGATTGACTGAAATTCCGTTTCCGTCGATCTACGGGTTTACCGAACTGGATGGCGATACGCGCTTCGGTAAAAGGTCAGACGGTTTCCTGCCTCAACGGCCATGAGGCCCCGTTGACCCGGACGGGGAAATTGATTGTGGGGGCAATCTGCTCAGAAAAATCCTGCAGGGTCGCCGAGGACGATGGTCATCACGATTGAGTAAACGAGAACGACGCCGCCGAGAGCGGCAAGGCCAATCTGGATTTTCTGCTGTCGCGCCAAGCTGGCAACACCAAACAGGAAGAGCGACAAGGTCACAATGACTTGGAGCAGATCAAACCTGTCACCGTCGGTGTCGGCTTTTTTAGCGGCGTCGAAATACTCTTGGGCCTTCACGTCAAGTTCTTCAGCGGCAACCCAAGAACTGTCGTCCCAATTGGGGTTCTCTTCGACAAAGGGCGATTCGGGACCAGTCTCTTCGGGCTGCTCAATCCACCACTCAACAGCAGCCGCCAACTCAGGTGTCATCAGCGTATCTTTAATGTAAGCGGCAGTGACTTCGTCTCCGGCTACGGCGGCTTTGGCGTATTCGAGGAAGATCGCCTGACTTTGGTTGTCGGTGGCAAGAGCTGTGTTGTACTCCTGGGACGCTTGGTCTGAGGTGCGGATTCCTTCACTAAAAGATTCTTGAACCTTGTCGCCGAGCTGGGTGCTTTGGAATGCCGTCCAAGCGGTGATGATGGCCGCCAGACCGAGCATGACCGCTATGACGAACTCAAGGCGATCCTTGGACGAAGTGTTTGGCTTTGAGGAGTCGGTATCGAGTTTTTCGCTCACCTCGTTATCATTCCATCTTTTGCACCCAGTTCGCTACTGGCGCGGCCGAACCCTTGGAGCGATCCCACCTAATGGTGCGCGAGGGGGGACTTGAACCCCCACACCCTTACGGGCACAGGAACCTGAATCCTGCGCGTCTGCCAATTCCGCCACTCGCGCGAGTGGACTGCAGACTCTACTGCCCATCCTTGGGCCTCACGAATCCGACGTAGAGGCGAAATTTGCTTGTCTGACGAGAGAATCGCCCGGCATCGGCGAGCAGTCCCGCGGCTCTAACCTGTCCAACGTGGGTCTCAAGGGTTTCGAACGCCGTCTCGAACATGCCGTAGAAGGTGTGTTCTCACGAGTCTTCAAAAGTGGTGTCCGCCCCATCGAGATCGGCCGCAAGCTCACCCGCGAGATGGATGACCATCGCACGGTCGATGTCCGTGGCCGAACCGTGGCCCCGAACTCCTTCACCATCGCCATTTCACCCGACGATCACGATGCCTTCGTCGACATCGCCGATTCGCTTGCCCGCGAACTCTGCGACGCCGCCCGCGAACATGCTCGGGACGAGGCCTACACCTTTCTTGGCCCGGTAGAGGTGGAACTCGTCATCGACGACAACCAGCGCACAGGCACCTTTTCTATTGAGTCTCGTTTCCGAGAAGGCCAAGGTGGCGCTGGCGCTGGCTCGCTCGTGCTCCCCACCGGTGAGCGCTTTGTGCTCCGCGAGCAAATTGTCAGCATCGGACGCTTGCCTGAATGCGAGGTCACGTTGGTTGATCCCAACGTGAGTCGTCGACACGCCGAGATTCACCCGCGCGGCATGGGATTTGTACTCGTTGATCTCGGATCGACCAACGGCAGCACTGTCAACGGTGTGCCAGTACACGAGCGTGAGCTTCGTGATGGCGACGAACTCGGTTTCGGAAGCATCCGACTGACCTTCCAGGCGTCCTGACCATGGTCTCTGACCAATTGCTTCTGGTACTGAAGCTTTGTCTTCTCGCGCTTCTCTATCTGTTCTTCTTTCGCGTTGTACGCGCAGTGTGGGCAGAACTTCGACCGGTTCCCCAAATCCCGGCCGGAACTGCGACACCTCCCGTTGTTGCGCCAACTCGTAAGCGCCGCAAAGAATCAAGCGACGCCGCCCGTTCTCGTCAACTAGTTGTGCGTGAGCCGATTGAACTCTCAGGCAAAGCATGGGCACTCGCGGGCGAAGTATCGATCGGTCGTGCCGCTGGTTGTCAGGTCACCATCGACGATACGTACGCGTCACAGATTCACGCGCGCATCTTTAATCGTGACAATCAATGGCAGATTGAAGATCTCGGTTCCACAAATGGCACGTGGTTGAACCGACACAAGGTTGCGGGACCAATGGTGATCAAGCCGGGCGATGTTGTACAGATTGGCAACACCGTCATGGAGATGCAGTGACTCGGTTCGCGTGGGGCGCAGCCTCTGACACTGGACGCGTTCGCCAAGCGAATGAGGATTCCTACCTCGTTGTTGACGGCCTCTTTGCTGTGGCCGACGGCATGGGTGGTCATCAGGCCGGCGAGGTTGCGAGTCGTCTTGCGCTTGAGACACTTCACGCCGAATTCACCGCTGCTGGTACTGATGTGTTGGTACGGGCAGTAGAGAACGCCAACGATGCGTTGGTGTCGCGCTCGACTGCCGATCCTGAACTCGCAGGTATGGGCACCACTCTCGTCGCAATGGCGCTTGTTGATGCGTCAGGGCGCGATGCGATCGGCGTTGTAAACGTTGGAGATTCGCGTCTCTATTTGCTGTCTGACGGCGAACTAGCGCAGATCACCGAAGACCACAGTCTTGTTGCCACGATGGAGCGCCAAGGCCGCCTCACTGCCGCCGAAGCAGCGGTGCATCCGCAGCGAAACATTCTCACTCGTGCGCTTGGCATCGATGGAACGGTGCTTGTTGACTCATGGGAAATTCTTCCGATCATTGGCGATCGCTATCTGATTTGCAGCGATGGCTTGTTCAACGAGGTTGATGAGAATCGAATCTCCGCAACATTGCGACGCCTCGCAGATCCAAACGAGGCCTGCCGTGAGTTGATTCGTCTCGCCAACGAAGGTGGCGGTCGCGACAACATCACCTGTGTCGTAGTCGACGTCATTGACGATTCAGGCCGAGATCCCAATGCCGATCCTGCGAATCGTGTTCGTAGTTCTCATACTGGTGGCGATCTGACGGTGACTGATGTTCCGACAACGGAACCAAAGCCTCCGAAAGCTCCGGGAGCGATTCGTCGCTCATTCACATGGCGAGTCGGTGCGTTCATCGCCGCATTTGTTTTCGTGATTCTTGTCGGGTTGGCTTTCATTTGGTGGACGGGCACAAAGACTTGGTATGTGGGCGTTGATGGCGACAACGTTGCGATCTTCAACGGAAAACCTGGCGGCGTCCTTTGGATTCAGCCCTCATTGGCTGAGGATTCCGATCTTCTCCTCGCAAATGTGCCTGCTGCAGCGTTGATCGATTTGGAGAACGGGGTTCAGCAACCTTCGTTGAAATCCGCTCGTAGCTATATCGACAAGCTCATTGAGCAGAATGCAAAGACGGCGACAACAACGTCGACAGTGACCTCAAGTACCACCAGTTCGAGCACCACTACAACGATCGCGCAGTGACATCGTGACGGGTCGTCGCAACACCGAGTTAGGCCTCATGCTGATGACGGTTGTCATCGTATGTGCGGCATATGTGCTGGCCAGTCTTGGATCGGAGTCACGTATTCCGGCCAACATCATCCCGTTTCTCGTTGCAGTGATCGCATTGTTCATGGGGGCCCATTTCGCTGTTCGAAAACTGGCGCCAGGTGCTGATCCAATCTTGCTGCCGACGGTGACGCTGTTGAATGGCCTTGGTTATGTCGTCATTGCCGGACTTAACGAAAAGTTGGCAGCAGCCCAAGCAACGTGGACGGCAATTGGCATTGTGGCGTTCGTTTTCACGCTCTGGTGGGTGAAGAGGCCGCGTGATCTCGAGCGCTATCGGTACACATTCGCAGTTGTAGGTCTTGGGCTTCTTCTGCTTCCGCTTGTTCCTGGTCTTGGGTACGACGCCGGTAGTGGAAGCACAATTTGGGTGAAGTTCGGTCCGATCAGTTTCCAGCCCGGTGAAGTCGCGAAGGTTGCACTCGCCATCTTTTTCGCGGCGTACTTGGCCGATCAGCGAGAACTCATTGCCACAAGCCAATGGAAAATCGGCCCCCTTCGACTCCCACATCCGAAGTACTTGGGCCCCGTACTTATCGCGTGGGGCGTCACGTTGCTTGTGATGTTCTACCAAAAGGACCTTGGTTCATCGCTGCTGTTCTTTGCGCTTTTCCTGGTGATGATTTGGGTCGCAACGCAACGAACCTCGTTCCTCGTTATTGGCGGCGGACTCTTCGCTGCCGGTGCACTCTTCGCTTGGCGCACCCTTGACCACGTCAAAGTGCGCGTCGACATTTGGATCAATCCTTGGAAGACACCAAGCGGCGACGGTTACCAAATCATTCAGGGCATGTTCGCCATGGGCTTTGGTGGACTCACCGGAACCGGACTCGGCCGTGGGGGAGAGACGCGTATCCCCGCAGCAGAAAACGATTTCATCTTCGCTGTCATCGCTGAAGAACTCGGCCTTGTTGGCGGCGCGTTAATCATCATGGCCTACCTGCTTGTCATCGGCTCCGGCTTGCGCATCGCAGCGGCAACCGATCAGGTATTCGACAAGTTGCTGGCAACAGGCTTCACCTTGTTGCTCGGTTTGCAAGCGTTCATCATCGTTGCTGGTGTGCTGCGTCTGCTTCCTCTCACCGGTGTTGCGCTGCCATTCATCTCTTACGGCGGTTCTTCGCTTGTTATGAACTACGTGATCCTCGCGTTGCTCTTACGCATTAGTGATCAGACATCGAAGCGATCAATGAATCGTGCAGTGGCCGAGGTAGCCGCATGAACCGCAACATCATGAAACTCGGCATAGTACTTGTCGTTCTGTATGTCGCACTTTTCGCAAAGTTGAACTGGATCCAAGTCGTCGACAAAGAAAGTCTCGACAACAATCCGATTAATACTGCGAAGGTTCGCCGTGATTTCAATCGCCCTCGCGGTTCCATTCTCACCGCAGATGGCGCGGTGATTGCTCAAAGCATTGCTAACCCCAACACCGACTCCGAATTCAAACGGATGCGGGTGTATCCGGAAGGCGAGTTATTCGGACAGTCAACGGGTTATTTCTCATTCCGCTATGGCTCTTCAGGGATCGAAAAGCAGTACAACGATGAGCTTTCTGGGTCCACCTTTGATCAACAGGTGAAGTCGTTTGGTGATTTATTTGTTGATCGAGAGAACGTTGGCAACGTTTCGGTTTCGCTGCGCAAAGACGTTCAGCGAACTGCTCAGCAGCAACTCGGTGATCGCGAAGGTTCAGTGGTTGCACTTGACCCACGGACTGGAGCCGTTCTTGGAGCGTGGAGTTGGCCGTCCTATGACCCGAATACGGTCAGCTCATTAGACAAGGCGATCGCTGAAACGTCTTGGAGAACCCTTAATGCCGCGCCAGGTGTTCCGATGCGTCCCCATTTTTACCAGGACCGCTATTTCCCCGGTTCAACGTTCAAGATCGTGACCGCCGGTGTAGGTCTGCAAACCGGCAAAGTCACCAACACTGAACCCTCGTACCCGTTTACCAACGGCTACACCGCTGAGGGCACGGACAAACCGATCATGAACTTCGGTGGCGCAACCTGCGGCGGAACATTGCCCGAAATTCTTCGTGTGTCGTGTAACTCGTCGTTTGCGGAGATGGGCGCGGAAACTATCGGGCCCGTCGACATGGTGGCCGGTGCCGGGTCGTTCGGGTTCAACTCTTCCGTTCCCTTCGACATGCCCGAGCCAGCGAAGTCCGTCTTCCCCACCAACGTTGGCAACAACCAACCGAAACTCGCCATGTCCTCGATCGGGCAGAACGACGTACAGGCCACTCCGCTTCAGATGGCGATGGTCGCTGGGGCGGTCGCCAATGGTGGGATCATCATGAAGCCGCACGTTCTCTCTGAGGTCCGCAACGTTCAGGGCGAGGTCATCTCCACGTACTCGCCATCGAAGTGGCTCACGCCCATGTCGCCGTTTGCGGCTTCGACCCTGCTTGATGACATGGTCGGAGTGGTGAGCAGCGGGACCGCAGCCGGAATGGCCATTCAGGGCTGTCAGGTTGGCGGAAAGACCGGCACAGCTCAGCTCGGCACCGAACCCCCCAGGAGCCATACCTGGATTATCGGTTTCGCTGGCCCTCCCGGGAAGCCACCAACGGTGGCAGTGGCAGTGGTCGTGCTGAATCAGTCCGGTGGAAGCGAATCGACTGGCGGTCGAGTCGCTGCCCCGATTGCGAAAGCAGTCCTCCAGACCGCGCTGGCGGCTCAGGGCGGCTGCTAAGTACCCCGAAAGTTCGCCCGGGTGCAACATGGCCCGAGCGAATCAGTCGTAGTCTTTGCGGCGATGAGTGACACACCTGCGGGCCCCACAGTTTTCAACGATCGCTACGAATTGCACCGGAAGCTGGCGCGGGGCGGGATGGCCGACGTGTATCTCGCTCGCGACCTTCTGCTTGACCGCCCGGTGGCGGTGAAGGTGCTTTTCACTGAGCATGCACGCGATGCGTCGTTCGTTGAACGTTTCCGTCGCGAGGCGCAGGCTGCTGCCAACCTCAATCAGCCGAACATCGTTGCGGTGTACGACTGGGGCCAGCAGTACGGCACGTATTTCATTGTTATGGAATATGTCGAGGGTCGACCGCTTTCTGAAATCATTCGTACCGAAGGTCCGCTTCATCCCAATCGTGCCGCCGAAATCACCGCTGACATTGCTGCGGCGCTTGGCTTTGCACATCGCAATGGCGTTGTTCATCGTGATGTGAAGCCCGGCAACATCCTCATCACTCCTTCTGGACAAGTGAAGGTTGCCGACTTCGGCATTGCGCAGGCCGCTACTACTGGCGACGCAGCAGTGAATCTCACCCAGGCCGGTTCGGTCATGGGAACGGCCACCTACTTCTCGCCCGAACAAGCACAGGGCCACGCAGTCGATCCGCGTTCGGATCTCTATTCACTCGGTTGCGTGCTTTACGAAATGCTCGCCGCTCGTCCGCCGTTCGCAGGCGACTCCCCGGTTGCAGTCGCGTACAAGCATGTGCAGGAACAGCCCGTTGCGCCCAGCCGCATCAACCCGAATGTTCCGCCTGCGCTCGAAGCTATCGATCTCAAGTTGCTCGCCAAGGATCCCGCGCAGCGTTACGCATCGGCGGAAGATCTTCGTTCCGATCTTCGTCGGTTCCTTGAAGGTCAGCCCGTTCTTGCTGCCGGTGTAGTTGGTGGCGCGGCGGCCGGTGTCGTGATTGGTGCTGATCTTGCTGGTGCCGCCAGCGCCGATGCCACCACGATGGTCCCTGCCGCTTCGGGTGCTGGCGGTGGCGCTGGTTATGGTGGTCCACCCACAACCGGCGGCAACTACTCATCACCACCAGAAAAGAGCCGAACAGGTTTGTATGTCGGCCTCACCATTGGTGCGCTCATACTCATCGGTCTCGTCCTTTTCTTCGTGGGCTCGAACATGGGCAAGTCAACCGAGCAGGTTGCCGTTCCCGACGTCACCACTAAATCGCAAACCGACGCAACAAATGCTTTGCAAACCGCTGGTTTCAAAGTGTCGGTGAAGAACGTCGCCAACGACACGATCCCGGCAGATCAAGTGTTTGAACAAACACCGAAGGGCAATACCAATGCCGACAAGGGCTCAACGGTAGAGATCACTGTGAGCACAGGTATCGGCGATGCAACCGTTCCCGATGTCGTTGGTCGTACGCAGGCCGCAGCCGAGTCGTTGTTGAAGACGAACAACTTCATTCCTGAAGTGAAGGAAGCTGCAAGCGACACTGTGGCCAAGGGAACCGTTATTTCTCAGTCGCCGAGTGCGAACGCAAAGGCAACCAAGAACTCGGTGGTGACCATCACCGTGTCGACAGGCGCCGGCGATGTCTCTATCCCGAACGTGGTAGGCCTGAATGCGGCAAGCGCATCGAACCAACTTGGTCAGGCCGGATTCACGGTAACAACGAAGACGCAGACCAGTGCAACGGTTCCGGCCGGCAATGTCATCAGCACAAACCCAACCGCCGGAACAAAGGCGGCGAAGGGTTCCTCTGTTGAGATTCTCGTATCGTCTGGTCCGCCGGCAACAACAACCACGACGACGCCACCAACGACGCCTCCGACAACGGCTTAACTCGGTCGCGGCCTTCGGGCCGCGCCGGTTAGGTAGACGTGTGGCTTAGTGGCCGCAGCGTTCGAGGAAGTTGCCTACGAGTTGGTGACCACCCGCGGTGAGAATCGATTCCGGGTGGAACTGCACACCTTCAACATCGAATTCACGATGGCGAAGGCCCATCACTAAACCGTCTTGAGTTTGCGCGGTGATTTCGAGACACTCGGGAACACTGTCGCGTTGCACAACCAGTGAGTGATAGCGCGTGGCTTCGAACGGATCAGGAAGACCAGCGAATACGCCCTTACCCTCATGGGAAATGAGCGAGGTCTTTCCGTGCATCAGTTGCGGTGCCCGCACAACGTCGCCGCCATAGATCTGACCAATGCACTGATGGCCGAGGCACACACCAAACACCGGCACGCGACCAGCGAAGTTCGTGATGACCTCGTTGGAAAGGCCAGCATCTTCTGGTCGGCCAGGGCCGGGGCTGATGAGTACGCCGTCGGGGGCGAGCTCTTCGATCTGTTCGATGCTGAGCGCGTCACTGCGATGCACGAGGGGGTCGGCTCCTAATTCGCCCAAGTACTGGACAAGGTTGAAGACGAACGAGTCGTAATTATCGAGGACAAGGATGCGGGCGGCCATCGCCGGAGGACCCTATCGGCCGGGACCGGTCGCGCCTGACGAGTTTCTCTTTCGCCGCTACGCTCGCCTCACTATGGCTACCGACAAGCGTCCCGCACCCTCACGTCGAACCGGCGGCCGCGTCACCCCAAAGGGTGGACCGACCAAAAAGTCGACAGACACCACGCACGAAGGCCCTGCGGCCTCAACCCGCTACACCCCTCGCGCCGGCACCGTTCATGCGCCAAGCCCGGCGTGGCTGCCCATCGTGATGATCGGTCTCTGCATCATCGGCCTTGTGGTCATTTTCTTGCACTATGTAGATCTGTTCTTGCCCGGAGCGGCGAGCAATTGGTGGCTTCTGGGCGGTCTTGGCTTCATCCTCGCCGGCATCATTACCGCCACTCAGTATCGATAACGCTCTGCACAAAAGCCCTGATCACGAGCCCAAACCTCGGGTGAACAGCCGGTAACGACTCCCAGTGTTTTCCACAATCTGTGGAGAACAAATTAGAGGTCGTCAATGGGTGTCATCATGATCATGTCATCCTGACAATGCCTTGGGGCTTCAGGATCCTGGTCGGGTGCGACCGTCATTCGAACTTCGGTTCCGCAGATCTCACAGCGGTAGGTGATCTTCACTTTCCGCAGTTCACCCACAGGGGGCGGTTCGGGGATCGGACGAGCCATTCCGCCCAACATCAGGACTCCGATGCGGAGGATGAGCCAGGCGGCGCCGGCAGCGACGATGACCTTGATGGGCTCGTAACCAGCGATGAGGCACGCGACGAGGCCAATGATGATGAGGCCGTCAATGACTGGGTGTTTGGGACGCCAACCGCCAGAGCGTTCGGGCTGATCCTCGCTGGTCATAGTGAGAGGTTAGAGGCGTTCGATGATGGTGGCGTTCGCGAGGCCCCCGCCTTCGCACATGGTCTGCAATCCATAGCGCCCACCGGTGCGTTCAAGTTCGCAGAGCAACGTGCCGAGAAGGCGTGTGCCGGAAGCCCCGAGCGGATGGCCGAGGGCAATCGCCCCTCCGTTGACGTTGACCTTGCTCATATCGGCACCGAGTTCGCGCTGCCATGCAAGAACAACTGGTGCGAACGCTTCGTTGATTTCGATGAGGTCGATGTCGTCAAGCGAGAGTCCGGACTTCTCGAGAATCTTCTGTGTGGCCGGAATGGGACCGGTGAGCATGATGCGGGGATCGACACCAGCAAGTGAGAACGAATGAAAACGTGCACGCGGTGTGAGCCCAAATTTTGATGCGGCGGCTTCGCTCATGATGAGTGCTGCCGATGCGCCGTCGGTGATCTGCGATGAGTTGCCCGCAGTGATCACACCGTCGGGAGTGAACGCAGGCTTGAGTCCAGCAAGCGACTCAACGGTTGTTGTGTCGCGGATGCCCTCGTCGGTTCGCAACATTCCGTCGGTGGGGATGATCTCGCCTGAGTCTTTGTCTCGTCGACGAACTTGAACGGGATGAATCTCGTGGTCGAAGCGCCCCTCGTCACGCGCGCGTGCCGCGCGCTGTTGTGATTCTGCGGAGAAAGCATCGAGTTCCTCACGCGAAAGGTTCCATTGTTCAGCGATCAATTCAGCAGACAAACCTTGCGGAATAAGGCCACCTGCGTCTTTGTAACGGGCGTCAACTCGTGGGCCGAACGGGAAACCGACGCCTTGACCAAATGACGCGCCCATGGGCACCAAACTCATGACCTCAACGCCGGCGGCAATGACAATGTCGTGCACGCCGGCCATGACGCCTTGTGCGGCGAATGCTGCAGCTTGTTGAGAGGAACCGCATTGGCGATCGATGGTTGTCGCGGGAACGGTTTCAGGGAAGCCGGCTGCGAGCGCTGCGTTACGGCCGATGTTTAGCGACTGAGCGCCAACCTGTGAGACGCAACCCATGAGCACGTCTTCGATAAGAGCGGGATCGAGATCATTTCGTTCGACAAGTGTCGACAGCACTTCACCGGCGAGGTCGGCTGGATGCCAACCCGAAAGGGAACCGTTTCGTTTGCCGCCAGGGGTACGAACAACATCGACGATGACTGCATCAGGCACGGTGGTCTCCCGGTTTCGTGGTGTCCCGGTCGAGCGACCGGACGGCTACAGCGTGCCAGCGTCTCGCTGGGCCTGCACCGGATCGTCATCTTCCCAGATCTGCTGGATCTCTTCGAGCGACCGCCCCTTGGTTTCGGGAACGGTTTTCCAGATCCAGACATAGGCCACGACGGCGAAGAAACCGAACAAATAGAAGGTTGCCGAGTTGCCGATCGTTTCAATCAGGGTGAGGAAGAACTGGCTCACGAGCCAGGCCGAACCCCAGTTAACAGCTGTCGCTAGGGCAACTGCGCGGCCGCGGACACGGTTGGGGAAGATCTCGTTGATCACGGTCCAGACGACAGGACCGAGTGAGAACGCGAATGAGGCGATGAAGACAACGAGGGCGACGAGCGTGATGATGCCTGCGGTCGTGGGTCCGCCGGTTCCGGCACCGCTTGTATCGGCGTTCGCCATGAAGTGGAACGAAACGCCGACTGTCAAAAGTGCAGACGCCATTCCGACGAGGCCGGCCAAAAGAAGAGGGCGTCGGCCAAACCTATCGACGTAGACAACGGCAATCAGCGTGGCCAAAACGTTTACAGCACCAATGGCCCAGGTTGTTGCTGCTGCCTGATCCTCGGGTGTCGAGAAACCTGCCTGTGCAAAAATCTTGTTGGCGTAATAGATGATGGCGTTGATGCCCGTGATTTGCTGGAAGACAGCGAGGCCAACACCGATCATGAGTGGCTTGCGAAGCTTCTTGGAGAAGACCTCGGCCCAAGTTGCTTTGTCAGCGTCGTCTTCCTGCGCAGCTTTTTCGATTTCTGCGACCTCTGCTGCGGCATCGACGTCGGGACGAACTTTGCTGAGGGCCTTGATTGCATCGTCGCGTCGACCGACCTTCACAAACCAGCGAGGTGAATCGGGCATCGGGAACATGACAATGAACAGGAGAACCGCAGGAACAGCAGAAACGCCGAGCATGACGCGCCACATGTCGTTGTTGATGAGCGCTTGATCAACCAGATAGGCGATGAAGATGCCGATAGTGATGGCGAGCTGATAGGTGGAAACGAATCGACCACGAAGCCGAGTGGGAGCCTGTTCGGCCGCATAAAGGGGTGCAGCAACAGAAGCAACACCAACACCGAAGCCCACGATGAGTCGTCCGATGATGAGAACGGTCGTGTTGGGGGCGAGCGCTTCGAAGAGCGCCCCAACTGTGAAGAGAGCGGCGGCGAGCAGAATGGTGACGCGCCGGCCAACTTTGTCGGCGAGCACGCCGGCGACAAGTGCTCCGACTAAGGCGCCGAGGGTGACCCACGACGTGATGATCTGAATCATCGTTGTGCTTGCGCCGAACGACTTCTGGATTCCTCCGAGAGCGCCTGCGATGACGCCTTGGTCATAGCCAAACAACAGACCCGAAAGCATGATGACGGCGCCAACCAGCAACAGCCAGATGCCCATCTTCGGCTTCTTATTCGTCGCGGTTGAGGTTGGTGTGGTCACATCGTCGCCCATGGTTCCCCTTCGATCAGTGGGGTAACGCTAGGCGCAGTTTGTTGGCCGATGTCGGACTGATTGCAGGTTGTCGTCACCAAGCGATGACGGGACTAGCGACTATTCCACTGACGAATGGAAGGTGTCTCTCGTTCCCAACCGAGAATGCTCAGAGTGGCCGGATCGAGGATGAAACGTTGGCCCTCGACCGGGTCGAGTTCACACCAACGAGCAGTCAGTACACGAAGGAAATGTCCATGGGAGAACACGATGACATTGCCAGATTCGTTGCGAACTCGTTCGATGACCCGGTCGGCGCGTGTCGAGACCTGCTCAATGGTTTCTCCGTTGGGGCAGATGCCACTCCAGACCGTCCAACCGGGAACCGTTTCGCGAATTGTCGCAGTGGTTACGCCTTCATAATCGCCGTAGTCCCATTCTTGAAGGTCAGTATCAATTACTGCTCGATCAAGAAGGCCGGCAAGTTCGCAGGTTCGTTGTGCGCGTTGCAGGGGGCTACACAAAACAAGCGAGAAGTCGATGTTCGCCAAGAGCAAGCCTGTTGCTCGCGCTTGCTCCTCTCCTTCGGCGAGGAGTGGGATGTCGGTTCGTCCTGTGTGCTGACCACTTCTGCTCCATTCGGTCGCCCCATGGCGAACGACATACAGCAGTGGATGAGTCGCAGACACGCTCACGAGTTGAGAGAAATCGGAGGTTCGCTTGGCCATCCACCGTGACTTCGCATGAGCGAGGAAGCACCGCTTGGCCCCCACGATCCCTGTTCGTAACGTTCAACAGGTGGGTAGTCGGTGAGGATTTGTTCAACAATACGCCAGGACTCGAGTACTGAGTCTTCACGAGCGAACAACGTTGGGTCGCCCTTCATGGCTTCTTCGATGAGAAGTTCGTAGGGCTCGGGGCCGGTGTCGCGACGCTGGTCGGGGGGCGGAGCAAGAGTGATTGCTTCCGGCATCATCGTTTCGCCCGGCTCTTTATGCAGCCAGGTTATGGCTGCAAAGTTTTCCGGTTTTGCTTCGATGCGAATTGAATTGTTGGGAACGTGATCGTGATGATCGATCCAGAGTGGTCGCGGCGGACTCTTGAATTCAATTGTCATTTCGGTGACGGTTTCGGCGAGTGCCTTGCCGGCGCGCAAGAAGAATGGAACGCCACTCCAGCGTGGAGAATCGATATCGAGACGGAATGCCGCGTAGGTCTCGGTATCAGAATTGGGCTTTACGCCCGCCACATCGAGGTACCCGTTGTACTGGCCGCGCACGAAATGTTTCGGCTCGACAACGCGGCAGGCTTCAAGGACTTTGCCCTTCTCGTCGCGCAATGCTTTGGAATGTTCGTTGACGGGTTGTTCCATGGCAAGCAAAGCAACCATCTGAAGAAGATGGTTCTGCATGACGTCGCGCATTGCTCCAACCGAGTCGTAGAACGAACCGCGATCTTCAACTCCGAACGATTCTGCCATTGTGATCTTCACAGACGACACCACATTGCGATTCCACAGCGGTTCAACAATTGCGTTCGCGAATCGAGTCACCAACAAACTGCGTAACGCCTCTTTTCCGACAAAATGGTCGATGCGGAAAATGGCGGACTCGGAGAAGTGCTCATGAAGTGTTGCGTTGAGAGCAACGGCAGAGTCGTAATCCCGACCAAAGGGCTTTTCGATGATGAGTCGAGCACCCGTGGCCATTCCCGCATGGGCGATTCCGTTAGCAACGGTGGCGAACAGCGAGGGTGGAATGGCCAAGTGGAAAATCGGATGCGATGCACCCCCGGCCTTCTGGGCGAGTTCGGTGAAGGTGGCTGAGTCGGCGTAGTCGCCACTGACGTAACTCATCTTCGAGGCAAGGCGGTCGAACGCGGCCTGATCCCAGTCCTCGCCGCAATCAGCGATGGACTCTCGGCAGTGGCTCCGAAGATCGTCGTCAGTCCACTTTTCCCGGGCGACGCCGATCACGGGAATGTCGAGGTGGCCTCGGCATTCGAGGCGATAGATCGCCGGGAAGAGCTTCTTTTTAGCCAGATCGCCTGAGGCGCCGAACATCACGAGCAGATCAGATCGAGGAGCGTCGGTTGGGGACTTCAGCGGCATGGGGTCTCCCTCGAGAAGCCGTGGTCGCTGCTCAAACTACTCAGGACTGCGGCGCGCGGACGCCCCAAACTTCTATCGATGAGCCCGGGGTCAAACCGAGTCTGCGAATTTTTGCGTTTTCGCACTCTGAATCGAATGAGAATGGAGTGGGTTCGTCTTTCGGTTGCTGTTGTGCGGTCATAGGATCGGGAGCGGTGTCCGCCGGGACATCTGGAGGTGGTGCGAAGTGCACGTCGTCGTTGTTGGATGCGGCCGAGTTGGTTCTGGCCTTGCCGCCACATTGGTCGAACAAGGTCACACCGTTTCGGTGATCGACCGAAAGACAACGGCATTCCGTCGACTGCCAGAAAATTTCAGCGGAGACACGATCGTTGGTGTCGGCTTCGATCGAACACGTCTTCGTGCTGCTGGCATTGAACGAGCCGATGCGCTTGCCGCTGTTACCAATGGCGATAATTCCAACATCCTCATTGCGCGTACCGCCCGAGAGTTTTTTCATGTCGATCGAGTCGTCGCACGTATTTACGATCAGCGTCGCGCCGCGATCTACGAACGACTTGGTATTTCAACGGTCGCTACGGTTCAGTGGGCGATCGAGCGTGTCCTTCGTCGAATCCAACCTGATACCGATGGCGTCGAGTGGGTCGATCCGAGCGCACGGGTTTGTCTCGTGGAACGAGTAGTCCCCGTTTCCTGGGCCGGGCGTCCGCTCGTTGAACTCGAGTCCGAAGGGCGATCAAGGGTCGTTGCGCTCACGCGCCTCGGTGTTGCGCAGCTGGTAAGCGCGGCCTTACTTGCTCAGGAGGGCGATGTTGTTTGGGTCGCTATCGACGGAGATCACATCGGAGATTTCGATCGCCATCTTGCGTCGGCACCGACTCAAGGAGGTCATCACTGATGCGCGTTGTCATTGCAGGCGGCGGAAACGTTGGCACCTACATCGCCACCGAACTCCAGCAAGCAGGTCATGAAGTTCTAATTGTCGAAGTTGATCCCGCTCGCGTTGCTCAGGCGCAGGCCGACGGTGAACCCGCAGGCGTGAAGTGGCTCGCAGTCGATGGTTGTGAAGTTTCCGAATTCGCAAAGGCTGAACCCGATCGAGCAGACGTTGTTGTTGCCGTAACCGGTGATGACGAAGACAACCTGGTCATCTCGCTTCTTGCCAAGCAAGAATTCAGCGTGCCGCGTGTTGTTGCTCGAGTGAATAACCCTTCGAATGAATGGATGTTTAATGCAAGCTGGGGTGTCGACGTTTCGGTGTCGACTCCGCACTTGCTTACCGCACTCGTTGAAGAAGCGGTCACGGTTGGCTCACTTGTTCGCATCATGACCTTTGAGAACGATGCAGCGCGACTTTCCGAAATTCGTCTCGCCGAGTCATCGCCTGCCAATGGCGTCTCTATCGCCAAGCTGGGCCTTCCTCGAGAGTCCACGATCGTTGCGGTGGTGCGCGACAGCAAGGTCATCTTCCCCCGAGGCGATGTCAAGCTCGGCGCTGGTGACGAGGTCCTCGTTCTGGCCGTGGCCGAATGCGAGGACGCAGTCCGTAAGGTCCTCGTCGGCTAATTCCCTCTCCGCCGTGGTCGGGCCGTCCTGACTATGACTCGTCGCGATTTGCGGCCATACTGTTGCCCAGTGAGGGGAGTATCCCATCGCAGCGGTGTCGTCATCACGGCGCAACGGCTTTCGAGCCCTAGCTCCCGGTGCCGCTGGTTCATTCGCAACAAACTCGTTGGTCCTCGGATCTTCGAAAGCGGATGAGCGGGAGAGACCTCCGGTCGGTGAACCATCAACGGTTCCCCCATCGTCAATCTGACATGACCGGAGACTCTTGATGACCCTCGATACGACCCCACAGCAACACGATGACTGGTGCGCGCTCTCCAGCGATGAAGTTGTCGAGCGTCTGGGGATCGATGCCAGCACGGGGCTCTCTCATGCAGAAGTTGCTGATCGGCGCGCTCTTCATGGATCTAACCGGCTCACTGAGCCACCTCGTCGCTCAAAGTTGCTGGTGTTCATCGATCAGTTCCGCGCCGGAATTGTTTATGTGTTGGCCGCAGCGGGTCTTGTCGCCGGCTTGTTAGGCGATATCAAAGATCTCGTCATCATCTTCATCGTCCTCATAGTCAATGCCATCATGGGCTTTGCCCAAGAGTCGAAGGCATCGAATGCACTCGCAGCCCTTGAACGCATGCTGGTCACTCAGGTTCGGGTCCGCCGCAATGGTGTCACTGACGAAGTGGCGATTGACGAGCTTGTTCCTGGCGACATCGTCTTGCTTGACGCTGGCGATCGAGTAGCGGCCGACGGGCGATTGCTGCTCGCAGTGAACTTGTCTGTAGATGAATCGAGTCTGACGGGTGAGTCTGTTCCGGTTGAAAAGCGAGCCGATGCGCTGACATCAGTCGGTTCGCCGATTGGCGATCGCCTCGGCATGGTGTTTATGAACACCACTGTGAGTCGTGGCCGAGCCGAAGTTGTTGTCACCAGCACAGGCATGGGCACCGAAATGGGCAAGGTCGCCGAGATGCTTGTTTCCGCGAAGCCATCAAAGACCCCGCTTGAACGTCAACTCGATTCGCTCAGTAAAACTCTGGCGGTGATTGCCGGAACAGCGGCGTTCATCGTGTTCGTCATTCAGTGGATCATTGGACAGAACTTCAAAGACGCGCTGTTAGGAGCCGTAGCCCTAGCGGTTGCAGCGATCCCTGAAGGTCTTCCTGCCGTCGTCACGGTCACACTGGCAATCGGCATTTCAAAGATGGCAAAGCAAAATGCCATCGTGAAGCGTTTGCACTCAGTCGAGACGCTTGGATCAACCTCGGTTATTTGCTCAGACAAAACTGGCACACTCACGCTGAATCAGATGACCGCCGGCGAAGCATTTCGTGGCGGCGAGGCTTGGTTAGTAAGTGGTGGGGGATACGGCACCGAAGGAACCATCACCTCTTCGGGTGGTCACGTTGTTACCCCGCAATTTTCTACCGATGCACTTTTACCGGCAGCGTTGTGTTCCGACGCTGTTCTTGTATCTACTGCGACCGATGGGCCGGGAATTATCGGTGATCCGACCGAAGCAGCACTTGTTGTCATGGCAGCAAAGGCTGGGCTCGATGCGCCAACGGAACGCGCGCTTCGCCCGCGTCTTGCCGAGGTGCCCTTCGATTCGGGCGCCAAGTTCATGGCCACCTTCCACCTAGCCGATCCAAACTCACCGAACGGCGATGTCCTGATCTGCGTAAAGGGCGCACCTGATGTTGTCCTTGGCATGTCAACCACCTTCTCTGCACCTGATAGCTCGGAACAGATACTCGATACTGCAGCGCGGGGGTTCCGTCGTTCAGAGAACGATGCACTCGCTTCCCAAGGCATGCGAGTTCTTGCTGTCGCCACACGCCGGGTTCCCGCTTCACAGATCATCGACGCCAACGGCACTGTGACCAATCCAGAAAGTTGGATCAGCGACCTCCGTCTTGAACTACTTGTTGGCATTGTTGACCCGGCTCGAACCGAAGCCCGAGATGCGATTGCGCTGTGCCATCGCGCGGGAATTGACGTCAAGATGATCACCGGCGATCACGCGCTGACGGCTGGTGCTATCGCGGACCAGTTGGGTATTCAGGGCGAGGTTGTCACCGGCGACGATCTCGACGCGATGTCTGACGAGGAATTATCTGCTCGGATTGGCGCTATTGCGGTATGCGCTCGCGTGTCCCCTGAGCACAAAGTGAGAGTCGTCGAAGCACTTCGGAGCAATGGCGAGATCGTCGCAATGACTGGAGACGGCGTGAACGACGCCGCTGCGTTGCGACGTGCCGACATCGGCGTGGCAATGGGCATCACCGGAACGGAAGTCACCAAAGAAGCCAGTGACATGGTTCTCGCCGATGACAATTTCGCCACGATTGTTGAGGCAGTGCGTGGCGGTCGAGCCGTCTACGACAACATCCTCAAGTTTGTTCGATTCCAGGTAGCGACCGCATTCGGCGCAATTGCCACAATCCTGGGAGCCTCAGCGTTCGGCCAGCATGTCCCCTTCTCGCCGATTCAGGTGCTTTGGGTCAACTTGATTGCTGATGGACCGACAGCGGTTTCGCTTGGTGTCGACGCCCCTGCCCCGGGTCTTATGAATCGCAAACCGGTTCCTTCTGATGCAAAAATTCTCAGTCGACGCCGCCTGAGTCAGGTTGCATTTCAGGGTTCGGTTACGGCTATTGGGGTTTTGGCTGTTTACCTTTACGCAATCAGCGAATACGAACCAGATTTAGCAACGGGCGAGTTGCCCATCGTCGCAACAACGATGGCTTTTACTGCGTTTGTCTACGCACAGTTAGTGAACGTGTATAACGCTCGTTCTGAAACTGCGTCACTCTTTTCAAGATATACATTCACGAACTGGAAACTCGGCGCGTCGGTAGTGATCGTGTTCTTTTTGCAAATCTTGCTGACCGTGTTCGAGCCGATGAAGAACCTTTTCGATACTTCGTCGCTTACAGCCACTCAATGGGCACTCTGTTTCGTACCGCCGCTGTTGCTGCTCTTGGCGGTGGAACTCTGGAAGATGGTTGCCCGCAGTCGCGTTGCTGGCTCGACGGTACCGGATTCAAGCGATGAATGATTCTTCACAGCAGGGTCGCCGCAAACGATTTGAGGAATTCGAAAAGGCGGCAATCGAGGCGGAATTCGAAACGGGTCGTCGAGAGGAGTCGGTCGCCGAAGCGAAACGGCACATCCTCATTCGTATTGGGCGCGTATTTCTTGGGACGATTGTGGTCATTGCGGGCTTGTTGATGCTGGCACTTCCAGGTCCAGGCATGATTACCATCGCTGCCGGCCTTGCGTTGCTCGCGTCTGATGTTCCATTCGCTCGAAAGCTTCTTGAGAATGTCCGCAAGCGTCTGCCCGCAGATGCCGATGGCAAAATTTCGAAGCCCGTTGTAATCGGTGGCCTCATCGTTAGCGCCATTACGGTCGGCCTTAGCCTTTGGTGGACGTTCTTCCGCTGATGCCGGTGGCGTTATGGGACGACGCTGGCCCACGCAACAAGAAGTGAAGCGTCTCCTGCCGTGTCGAGTCCATCGGTGGTGATTGGTGCTCGGTTCCATGCCCACGCATAGAGCGGAGAAGCGGGACCGCGAACGGCAATGTCGCCCTTTGCATGTTCACGAATTGTGGTGGGATGGCCATTCACAAAGGTCGTAAGCCATTCGCCGGAAGCGTCGGTGCAATGAAGGTGGAAACTGGCCGAGAGACCGGGGTTCAACTCCGACGAACGCATTGGCATGAGCACAGTCAGTAACTCATCGATGCCGTCGACCGCAGATTCGGCGGCGAAAGCGTCGATCGAAACTCCTGCAGCATTCTGCGCGTCCCAGCGATGAATTTCGATCTCGTGGGACATGCGTCGTTGCCAAAAGGTGTTGGACCGATTCTCGCCTGTGAAATTCCATGAAGGACCTTCGGGGTCACACGTGGCCAACGTTTCACAAATCTGATCGAGGATGTCGTCGAAGGCGTCGAAGAGAGCTTCGTCTCGGGGAAGACTGGTGAAGCGTTCGGCATCAGGCGGCAGAAGCAGCCCTTCGGCTACGCAAAGGTTTGAGCGCTGCAGCACTTTGCCGGTGTGACCGAGCAGTCGGCCAACAGTCCAGCCTGGGCAGTGTTGTACCGGAGCATCGAGCCCGGCCGCGCGGGCAGCAACCGAGAGCCGTTTGCCTTCCTTCTGTAGAACAGCAACATGATTCATGTCGTTGTTCTAGTCGTAGGGCGGCGACGAAGGGGGGAAGAAGTTGCGAGCAGTTAAAAGTCGGTGCGCAGTGGCATACCGCTTCGACCTCCGGTGCTCTTTACGGCGAGTACCTGTTGGATCTGAACGCCACCGAGTGCGAAGTTCACCGCCGAGGCAGCCATGTAGAGCCGCCACACTCGGGCTCGACCCTCACCAACGAGGGAAACAGCGCTCTCCCAGTTCGCTTCAAGGTTGGCAACCCAGCAACGAAGTGTGAGGTCGTAGTGCTCGCGAAGCGATTCGAGATGGCGAACTTCAAAGCCGTTCTCTTGCAGCATCGAAACGAGAACTCCCACTTCGTGGAGTTCGCCATCGGGAAAGACGTAGCGCTGAATGAGATCACTCTCGACTCTCGAAGTGACATCAGAGCCCACCGCAGTTGCCAGTCGTCGGGTCAACGCTTTTGCTCGCCCGAGGAGGTGGTCACCCTGCGGGTATCCAGGGCGACTGATGGCGTGATTGAGCAGCCGGCCTTGGTCGGGGAGCAACGCATAGAGGTCACGGATGTATTCCTCCATACGCTTGCGGCCCACATGTTCAAACATGCCGATCGAACTGATGGCATCAAAGGGCCCATCGTTCACATCGCGGTAGTCCTGCACACGAATGTCGACTCGATCGGCAAGACCAGCGTCTGCAACGCGCCGGCGGGCAAGGTCGGCTTGTTCTTCTGAAAGAGTGATGCCAACAGCGTCGACACCGTAGTGCTGCGCCGCATGCATCACCATCGAACCCCAACCGCAACCGACATCAAGAAGCCGCATGCCGGCGGAGAGGTTGAGCTTCCTGCACACAAGATCAAGTTTCGCAAACTGCGCTTGTTCAAGTGTGTCGTGGGTTGATGTCCATACTGCACATGAATACACCATCGTTGGTCCAAGTACGAGACGGTAGAAGTCGTTCGACACGTTGTAGTGATGTGAAATTGCATCTTTGTCTCGGGCTCGTGTGTGGAGCCCTCCGCGAAGATGCGCTTCCTCCGGTGGCGGAGGCGGTGATCGGAAGACACCGAGACCGGTTTGTTTGATGAGCTCGAGTGCCGGCGAAAGTCGAACCGAGCGGAGACTGAGATCAATCGACGCGCCAACTTCGAGCATCGTGAAGAGGTCGCCTTCGATGTCGACATCACCTGACACGTAACCGCGCACGATGCCGAGTTCGCCCGGACGCGATAGGAACCGGGCCAAACCGCGCTCGGATCTGATGCGTATCGTGGCGAACGCGTCGGAGGGGCCGGCCGTCGAGCCGTCGTACATCTCCAATCGCAATGGAAGGCCCCCGCCGAGTGCGTCGTACAGAAGGGGTGCAAGTGCCATCGTTCCTCCTCTGACTAGTACTCAAATATCGCTTGAAACTGGCATACTTTGCAACCGATTTCGGACTTGGGCCTGCCGCTAGTGTCCTGATCGAAGGGTTTCGCAACGAGCCCGATACCGTCATCTGCATGGATGCGGATGACAACCACTCTGCGACGCCTCGGAGCCCGATCTCTCCGCATGTCATCAAGAGGCCGGTGATGACGCAGGTTTGGCGCGATGTCACGTTTGCGCATTGGCCAGTACCGGTTGCGTCGGTTGAGGCACTCTTGCCTTCTGGCCTCGAGGTCGACACGTATCAAGGTCAGGCGTGGGTATCGCTGGTCGGTTTTGAGATGGACGGGTTGAGGTTGCGCGGGTTTCCTGCGATTCCCACGACGCATCGTTTTCTTGAATTCAATGTTCGCACCTATGTGGTTGGTCCCGAAGGGCCGGGTGTGTGGTTCTGCTCACTTGATGTCGCGCAGTGGCTACCCGCGTTAGTTGCGCGAATTGGATTCGCGCTTCCGTATGACAAAGGCGCAGTCGATGTGAGTCATGACCGTTCGCGTATTGTTTGGACAGTCGATCGAACGTGGCCTGAGCGCGCGCAGGGGAGTCTTGCTGTCTCGGTCGATGCTGAAGATGTTGGGCCTGTTGTCGACGATCCGCTGGCAACGTTCCTCACTTCTCGTTGGCGTTTGTATGCCAAAACACGTGGTGGACGTTTGGTCACCGCACCGGTTGAACATGAACCATGGTCACTCTCATCTGCTCGTTTTATTGGAGCCGACACGGGGCTTGCATCGGTTGCAGGTTTGGAGGTGCAAGGCGATCCGATTGTGCATCACGCCTCTGCAGTTCACGTTCGTGTTGGTCTGCCAAAACTGCTTCCTCGACGCCGAGCCCGAGGTCCTGTCACGGTGTGGTTTGACGATGACTGCGGCGTGTGTTCAGCCTCAGTTCGGTGGCTGATGAATCGAACTGATTCCTCGGTCACATTCCGACCTAACCGAGAACTCGACGACGACGCTCTTCGAAGCGCATCGGCTGATGCCCTCGTTGTCACTGCCGACGGTCAGTCGTGGACGGCGATTGAGGCGGTGGCCACGATTCTCGATCGATCGGGCTGGTTGGGTCGTGTGGGGGCCTTTGGTCTGCGATTGCCAGGCATTCACGGCCTGGCGGGGCTGGTCTATCGATGGGTAGCAGCGAACCGGGCTCGGCTATCGGCCCGCTTGGGGCTAGCCGCCGGTTGCCAACTCCCCAAAAGTACCTCTTGACAAAGTAACTTTCAGCAAAGCAATATGTCAGGGTTCGCAAAACGCCCGTGAGGCACCGCAGGAGGAACCCCATGACACCGATACAGAAGGCCGTCACCAATGTCGATGTGACGCCGGCCGAAGAAGATCTTCCGAACATGATTTCGGTCGATGACCACGTCATGGAGCCCAAGGAACTTTGGCAAGAGCAGCTGCCGGCCTCGCTGCGTGAACGCGGCCCGCGCACCGTGCGCGAGAAGGTCAAGCTTTCATTCAAGGGCGGCCACTACGGCTTCGAACGCAATGCCGAAGACGGCCAATGGTGCGACGTTTGGTTGTTCGACGATCTCGTCACACCCACTGGTCTGTTGCATGCTCCCGCCGGCGTGCCACGTGATGAACAGCGCAACATTCCTGCGGTCTATGAAGATTTTCGCGATGGAACCTGGGATCAAACCGCGCGCCTCTCGGACATGGATCTCAATCATGTCGATGCCGCCATCAACTACCCGAACATTTTCCCGCGCTTTGCCGGTCAAGGTTTTCTCGAGCGCTCCGATAAGGAACTCGCTCTTGCCTGTCTGCGCATTTACAACGACTGGATGATTGACGACTGGTGCGCCGGTGCCGGAAAGGGTCGACTCATTCCGCTCACGCTTGTTCCGCTTTGGGACCCAGCGCTTGCAGCAGAAGAAGTTCGACGCTGTGCGGCAAAGGGCAGCTACGCAATTGCATTCAGTGAGAACGTTGCGAAACTCGGACAGCCTTCGCTCTACACCGGAGCATGGGATGTCTTGTGGGAGGCATGCCAAGAGACCGAGACCAGTGTGTCAATGCACATCGGGTCATCATCTTCGATGCCCACGACATCTGACGATGCGCCGCTGGCGACGTCAATGTCGATGTACGCGCAAAACGCGCAAGGTTCATTATGTGATTGGGTGTTTTCGGGTTCTCTTGAACGGTTCCCCGACATCACAATTGCTTACGCAGAAAGCCAAGTGGGCTGGATGCCTTTTCAATTAGAACGCATGGATGCAGTGTGGCGCGACGGGCGTGGCGATGTCGACAACGTAAAGACTCTGCCCAGCGAACAGGTCAAGGGTCGGGTCTACGGATGCGTGTTCGACGATCTCCACGGATTAATCAATCGCGATGCTGTTGGAACAGATCACATCTTGTGGGAGACGGACTACCCGCACTCCGACGGCACGTTTCCTCATTCACGGAAGATCGCACACGAGTTGTTCACCGCTGCCGGCATGAACGCGCAAGAGTGCCGCATGGTGTTGCGTTCGAATGCGGTGAAGGCCTATGGCCTTGACCGCTTTGGTGTGACGCCCTAGTGGCGGAGCAACTTCCCGGTACCGACGGACTTCTCGGCCACGTTGTTCGTCTCAATGTTGCGGTTGATCGCGTGCTGAACGAGATCGTCGGGTCCTCGGGAATTTCTGTCGCTGACTATCTCGTGCTCGGTGTTGTTCGCCGATCCCCCAATCATCGCAGCGCCCCAACCGCGATTTGTGACGTGCTCGGTCGCACTACCGGTGGCATGTCGCTGACTCTCGATCGTCTTGAGGGCGCCGGCCTCATCCGGCGCTTGCCCGATCCTGGCGATCGCCGGCGAGTGGTGGTCGAAGCAACACCGACCGGTATCGATCTCGCCAAGCGGGTGAACGCGGACCTTCACGGGTGGGAAGACTCCCTTGGTCTCTCTGGGGCTGAGAGGTCCAATCTGGCTGGGGCAATCGGACACCTGACTGAGGCCATCGATGGTGCTCCTAATCGCATGCCATCGCCTGTTGCTTAGGGGTTGATTCTGCGGGCATTCGGGTCATGAGGGCTTGCCCTGCTAGAAAAACAGGGCTCCCGCCTCTGGACAGGGTCCATTGCGGGTGGGGCTTCATCACCTAGTCGGGTGGTGATTCGATCGAACACGAAGGAACGCTTTCAATGGGCATGCTCGACGGCAAGATCGCCATCGTCACTGGCTCGGGACACGGCATTGGCCGGGGTCACGCCATGGAACTCGCGAAGCACGGCGCGAAGGTTGTTGTGAACGACCTTGGCGGCAGTGTCACTGGTGAAGGCGCAGGCCGCGCCGCCGACGAAACCGTGGCCCTGATTGAAGCTCGCGGCGGAGTCGCGGTGCCAAACTACGGCAACGTCACCGATCACGAAGCATGTGGCGACATGGTCAAGCAGGCCATCGACACCTTCGGCGGTCTCGACATCGTCGTGAACAATGCAGGCATCGTGCGCGACGCAGCCATCTGGAACATGCCGGTTGAAGACTGGGACGCCGTCATGGCCGTCCACGTTCGCGGAACGTGGTCTCTTAGTCACTTCGCAGCGAAGTACTTCCGCGATCAGTCGAAGGCGGGCACCCCGCGCGCTGGTCGAATCATCAACACCACCTCAGGTGCCGGTCTTGGTGGCAACTTTGGTCAGACCAACTACGCCACGGCCAAGGCTGCAATTGCTGGTCTCACTCTCACTCTTGCGCAGGAACTCGCTGCGATTGGTACCACTGTGAACTGCATTGGCCCAGCGGGTCTAACCCGCATCACCGCCACCATGCCTGGCGCAGGCGAAGCGTTCGAGCCTGATGCCATTGCCGATGACGACTTCCACCCGATGGATCCGGGCAACTCGTCTCCTCTGGTCGCATGGCTCGCGAGCGATCAGGCTGCCTATGTCAACGGTCAGGTCATCCGCGCCCTTTACGACAAGATCATCTGGATGCAGGGATGGCGCGAGCGCATCACCATCGACAACAACAACAAGAAGTGGGACGCCACGAAACTCGGTGGCCGCTTCGCTTCCGAGGTATTCCAGGTTGCTCCGACTGGTATCAACTTCTTGCAGGCCTGATCAATCAGCCGCACGAACCTGACTGAAGGGCGGCCAATAGGCCGCCCTTCATCGCGTTCGGGGCGTTCCGCTTTCTGAACTGCGGCTTGCAGCAAAGACTTCGAAGGAACTTGGCTGGTAGTTCGTTAGATCAACGAGCGCGGGTCAAGATTGCGAATTGCTGCACACGAACGCGTAATCATTGATGAAAACATCGCGTTTGATGCATCGGAAGGTGTGGCCGTTGCGTAGACCGCACCTAGAACAGTGACAAGCGGACCTTGCGGGGTACCGAGTCTGTAATCGTCAAAGCATTGTTCGATAGTTATATCGACGCCGTGTTTGGTAATTGCCTCGTGGTACGTCGCCACGAGATCACGTTCGTTTGCGCGTCGAAGTTCGGTGTCAACGCCAAGCCCGAGGAAGTAGCCGAGATCACGACCGGCAAACCCGAGTCCGACGGTCTGCCAATCAAGCGTGGTGATTGGCGAGCCACTTGGAGCGATCATGAGATTGTCGGGACGGAAATCTCCGTGGATGAGCGTGAGATTTGTAAGGCGGGACAGCAGCCAGTCGCCCATCCATGTCGAAAGATCATCAAGCGTTGCGATGTCGTCAGCCGACATCCATTCACCAAACTGTGCGACGAACTGTGGAACCGCTCCGGCGAAAATCTGTGCGTGAAATCCTGCACCCTCTTCTGATGGTGGCCGCAGCGTAGGAATGTCAAGGAGTGATGGATCGCCCCAACGAGGTCCATGGAGGCCAGCCAATTCGCGCAATGCAACATGCGCTTCAGGAACGGTGGCACCGGGGACTTGGGCACCGGGTTCGGACGGAGCGAGATCGTCGAGCAGAAGAACGAACGAGACCGCGTCATCGGTAATCGTTGCGTACCAACATTTTGGAATGCGGATGTCGACCGTGGAGCCGAGCTCGGTGTACCAGAGGTATTCGCTGCGGTAGCCGTCGGCGATCAGGGTGCGAGTTTCTGGATCGCCGCCTGCCATCTTCGCTACGAACGATTTGGGAAGCCCGTTCGCCGGGTCAGCCCAGTCAATGGTGAGACGCCAGGATTGGCCCATCTGGCCAGTCCCGACCCGAAGGGCGCGTACCGCCGAGACCTCTGATCCGAGCGCTGCGCTCAACCAAGCGGGGTCGACATCAGCGATCTCGTCGGTGGGGGGTGCAGCGGGAAGATTCGTGGGTAAAGACACGGCTCACCTCAGGTGTGAGAGCGGGTGGAGATTGGCTACCGTAGGCGAATCGCTCCGGGGGAATCGGGGCAGGTTGACTAAGGGGGAACAATGACCGAGATCACCACGGTGTTCGACGCTGACAATCACTATTACGAGCCGATTGACGCGTTCACTCGCTACATCGAACCGGAGTTCAAGCACCGCTGTATGCAGTGGGCTGAAGTCAATGGCAGGCAGATGCTTCTCGTGGGCGGAAAGATCAACCGCTTCATTCCGAATCCCACGTTCGACATGCTTTCGGCGCCGGGAAGTCTTGAACAGTATTTCCGTGGCCGTAACCCAAAGGGCGACAGCGTCAAGGACCTTTTCGGAGAACTGTTGCCATGCGATCCGGCCTACCGCGATCGAGAAATTCGTTTGAAGACGATGGACAGCCTCAACACTGAAGGTGCGCTGTTCTTCCCCACGCTCGCAGTGGGTATGGAACAGGCGCTGAGCGATGATCTACCCGCCGCTCAGGCTGCATTCCGTGCGTTCAACCGATGGATGGACGAAGACTGGGGCTTCGCGTATGAAGATCGCATCTTCGCAACGCCGTACATCGTGCTCTCTGATGTCGACAACGCGGTTGCCGAACTCGAGTGGGTACTTGACCGCGATGCGCGCGTTGTGTTGGTCGGAACCGGACCAGTTCGCACCGATGAAGGTTTGAAATCGCCTGGTGACCCTCGCTTTGATCCTTTCTGGGCGCGAGTAGAGGAATCTGGCGTCACGATCGCCTATCACGGCGGCGCAAACCCCTACTACGACCTCATCACGATGTGGGGTGAGAAGTCAGAAATGGAAGCACATAAGTTCGAGCCGCTGCGCCAGGCGCTTTCGCATGACGCAGTTGCCGACACATTTGCAGCGCTCATCCTCCATGGGCTTATGGACCGATTCCCAAATATTCGCTTTGCCACTGTTGAAACCGGAGCGAACTGGGTTCGTCCGCTGCTGAAGCGTTTCAGCAAGATCTACGGACAGACCCCTTCGATGTTCAAGAACAATCCGGTGGAACAGTTCAAGCAGAACGTATGGGTATCGCCGTTCTACGAGGACGATCTCGATCTTCTGCGCGACACGCTTGGTGCTGACCGACTGATGTTGGGTTCTGACTGGCCGCACACCGAAGGCATGGCCGATCCGTTCACGTTCATTACCGATCTCACTGAAGCTGGCTTCAGCGCTGACGAACAGCAACTCATCATGTACGACAACTGCAAGTCGCTCACAGTCCGCCGACCGGCCTGAGACAACCTCATATCTCACGTTCACATCTAGGAGTAGGCATGAAAGCACGCGCAGCAATGTTGTGGGGTCCTGAGGACACTGCATGGTCAGTTGAAGATGTTGAAATTGACGAGCCGAAGGGCGCGGAATTGCTGGTGCGCAATGTCGCGTCTGGCCTTTGCCATTCGGACGAGCACTTCATCACTGGTGACATGCCTCACGGTGGTTACCCGTGGATCGCTGGTCACGAAGGTGCGGGCATCGTTGAAGCTGTCGGTCCCGACGTGCGTGGCTTCGCTCCGGGCGATCACGTCGTGTTCTCATTTGTCGCAGTGTGCGGGCAGTGCCCCTCGTGCGCCGACGGCCATTCCAACCTTTGTGACAATGGGTCCATGGTCATGGGCGGCCGAATGCTCGATGGCACTTCGCGTATTCACGTGAAAGGTCAGGACGCGCTCATCATGGCCGGGCTCGGAACCTTCGCTACGCACTCGGTTGTTCATGAGTGGTCAGCGGTAAAGGTTCTTCCTGATCTTCCTCTCGACAAAGTGGTGCTTCTCGGTTGCGGAGCCACCACCGGTTGGGGTTCTTCGGTCTATGCGGCCGAGGTAAAGCCCGGAGACAACGTTGCCGTTATTGGTGTCGGTGGACTTGGTTCTGCCGCAGTGATGGGCGCAAAGCTCGCTGGCGCTGAGAGAATTTTCGCTATTGACCCCGTTGAATTCAAGCGTGAGTCGGCCCAGAAGTTTGGTGCGACTCATACGTCTGCTTCGGTGGAAGAAGCACTTGAGCTGATCATGGCCGAGACCTGGGGCCGCGGTTGCAACAAGGTGATCTGCACGATGGGTGTTGGTAGTGGCGACATGATGGCGTCGATCATGGCGCTCACCTCAAAGCGCGGTCGCGTTGTTGTTACGAACATCCATCCTTGGATGGAAGCCAGCAACAACATCCCGATGATTGATCTCACCTTGAGCGAGAAGCAGGTCGTTGGTTCCTTGTTCGGCTCTGCCAATCCTCGTTCCGACATTCCTCGTCTTGCCGAGCTCTACCGCAAGGGACAGCTTGACCTCGACGGCATGATCACTCGCACCTACACCCTTGATCAGATCAACGAGGGCTATCAGGACATGCGTGATGGCAAGAACATCCGTGGCGTGATCGTTCACTAATCATTCGCTGTAGCCATCGCTTTTTCGTTTGCTTTCTCAGCGTTGAGGAGTTCGGGCGAACCTTCGATGTTGAGCTTCGGAAGCCATTCAAGCCACTTCGGGAACCACCAGGCGGCTTTGCCGAACAATTCCATGATGGCGGGAACAAGCACCATGCGGACAATGGTGGAATCGAGCAAAACGGCGATGGCCATGCCGAACCCGAGCACTTGAACGGTGGGGTTCTGGATCGTGACGAATGAGAAGAACACCGCGATCATGATGAGTGCTGCGGTTGTGATGACTCGCGCGGTGTTGGCTACGCCAAGCACAACTGACTTACGGGGATCGTGATAGGTATCCCATTCCTCGCGGATGCGAGACATCAGGAAGACCTCGTAATCCATCGAGAGGCCGAACAGGATCACGAACATGATGAGCGGCACAAACGAAACAATCGGAATGGTCGTATGCAGGCCAACCAATTCCTTCGCCCATCCCCATTGGAAGACCGCAACGACAATGCCGTAGGCGGCAGCGATGGAAATGAGATTCATAAAAGCGGCCTTGAGCGGCACAAGGATCGAACGGAAGACCATCACCAACAAGATGAAGGCGCCGAGCACAACCGCGCCGACCACGTAGGGCAGGTACTTCACGACAAGTGCGGTGAGGTCGATAAGTGTCGCAGTAGTGCCACCGACGTATGCCTCAATATTCGTCCCGGCGGTTTCCGCCTTGATCCCTTCTCGGAGGTTCGAAACCAGAGTTTGGGTTTCGTTTGAGTTTGGACCGCTCGACGGTATGACCTGATAGATCGCAGCGTCGCCTGCAGCGTTCGGAATTGGTCCAACTGCGTATTGCACGCCGGGAACGGTTCCCGAAGGTTTGCCAACACCGAGTTCGGTGGTGAGCGGCTGCAGCGTTCCCGGAAGCGTTGCTGCGGTTGCGCCAGGAACCGATGCGACAACGATGAGGGGAGCGTTGACTCCTTGGCCGAAGCCCTCGTTCATTAGAACGAAGGCCTGCTGCTGTGAAAGGTTCGTGGGCATCGAAGAATCGTCGGGCATGCCGAAGTCGATCGACAGGAATGGAATCGCGCAGATCAGCAATACAACGGTTCCGACGACGAGCGTGGTCCACGGTCGTTTCGACATACGTCTCGCAAACCTTCCCCAGAAACTTGATTCAGGATCGGCGCTTGTGTCTTTGAAGGCGAAGGGGAATCGGAAACTGTCGATTTTGTGACCAGCCAAACCGAAGAGGGCCGGCAGCAACGTGAGCGCAGCGAGAATCATCACGCCAACGCCGATTGCGGCAGCAACACCAAGTGTGCGCACAAGCGGAATGGGTACAAGAAGCAAGCCCAGAAGTGCAATCGCCACGGTGATGCCCGCAAACATCGCCGCTTTGCCCGCCGTAGCGAGCGCCATGCCTACGGCGTCGTTGACCTGGTAACCGTCCTTTAGGAACTGGCGATATCGAGTGACGATCAGGAGCGAATAATCGAGCCCAACGCCGATGGCGATCATCAATGTCACCTTGGGCGCTGCCGATGACACGGTGATGAAATCGGCGAGCAGGAGGACGAGTCCACCAGCGGTGATTGCGCCGAAGAGTGCGGTCGAAATCGGAATGGCCATTCCGAAGATGGAACCGAAAGCAACAAGGAGAAGAATTGCTCCAAGCCCAAGACCAACTTCGTCGGCGTGCGAACCCCACCAAGAAACCGGTTGATTCCATGTGTCAGCGATGGCGCCGCCGATTTTTGCCTCAACAGGGCCTGCGTTGACGCTGCTGATTGCGCTCTGCAATTCGTTGTACGGGTTGGGATACGCCGTCGCGGCTTTCTCACCGTTGGGTGGGAACTCACTCATCAATGCAAGAACAGTGTCGGAGAACGTGACGCTCGTATACGCAATCTGACTATTTGGTGAAAGGAAGGTAGGAATATTTCCAAGTCCGAGGTTCACGGCCTGCGCGCTGGCAAGTATTGGATCAACAACACCGTTGGGCGCAACACCGTCAACCTTTTGCACTGCGGCAACGATGCTCGCGACCGCCGCTGCATTTTGTGGCGAAGTGAGCACCTGTCCTTGGGGAACCCAGAAGACGAGATTGGCGGTTGCGGCATTCTGCGACGGGAACTTTTCATTCAGGAGGTCGTAGGCGGCTTGTGAGTTTGTGCCAGGCACGCTGAAACTGTCGGAGGTCTTTCCCGCAAATGCAACGTTGAGATAACCGGCGGCCACGATGATCACGAGCCACAACAACGCCACCCAGCGGTGACGCTTCGCAACGAATCTTCCGATCCGACCGAGTCCGCCCAGTTGCGCACCGGTTGGAGGGGTAGGGACCGGACGATTGGGATCAACGGCGACCTTTGGGCGGCGATGCAGTTTCATGAAGCGAAACGCTAGCGGTGGTGCTCTATGAGCAGAGGGCCCTTGATCCACGGGCATTGCGGGTACGGGGGCTCAGAACGCCAAACGCCGCCCGGCTGGGGCGGCGATTGAAACGAAATGGTGGAGCTGATGGGAATCGAACCCACGACCCCCAGCGTGCAAAGCAGGTGCTCTC
>SYBH01000018.1 GCA_005787345.1 Actinomycetota bacterium | reverse complement strand
CCCACTCGGCAATATTCGGCGCCCAACTGGCGACCTTGTCGCCCTTCTCAACACCAGCAGCGATATGGGCCCGGGCCGAATCGATGATGCGATCACGCAATTCGGGGAAGGTCAGCCGGAGCTTGCCATCAACCAATGCCTCGACATTCGGAAAGCGGTCCCCCGACGCCAGTATCAGCCGGCCGATAGTTCCCCAGTTCTCGTCTGCTCGCATGGGCCTTGACACTAGCGATTCCCACCCCCGCCCATCTGACGGAGTGTCAGAACCGCAGATCTGATGCCTTGTCGTTTGACTCAGAATGCTCTTCGCCCCCATCCCACTCCTCACTTCGCCGGCCGGCGCGACAACGTTTACCGTCACCAGTAAGGCAAATCTCAAGCCACGCTCTGAGCGTTGGTAGGTTGCCCCCATGGCTTCCCACCCGCTTTCAGAAGGTCTCACCGCTGTGCTGTTCGACGTCACCGATGGTGTTGGTGTCATCACGCTGAACCGGCCCGACAAGTACAACTCCTGTGACCTTGCGCTCGTCACTGAACTTGAGCACCTCTACAAGGAAATTCGTTACGACGACACCGTGAAGGTTGTTGTTCTCACCGGCGCCGGCGACAAAGCGTTCTGCACGGGCATCGACCGCGACTTCGCGATGGACAACCGCCAGCCCGATTCACCGTTCATGATGGACGACCCAATGTTGAAGCTCGGCCCGAAGCAGGCCGACCTGTGGAAGCCCGTCATTACTGCAGTGAACGGAATGTGCGGCGGCGGCGCGTTCTACGCACTTGGCGAAAGCGAATTCATCATCGCCGCCGAACACGCAACCTTCTTTGATCCCCACACCACCTATGGCATGGCCGCGTGTTTCGAGCCCATGTTTATGTTCGACCAAATGCCGTGGGGCGAACTTGTACGCATGTCGCTCATGGGCAACTACGAACGCATCTCCGCCCAGACCGCGCACGGATGGGGAATGGTGAGCGAGGTTGTTCCTGGCGATCAGCTGCTCGATCACACGATGGAAATTGCATCGAAGCTCGCTTCACTTCCGCAGATCGCTGTGCAAGGAACAATGCGCGCGCTGTGGGCCCGTCGCAATATGCCGCGCACACAAGCCATCGCCACCGCGAATCATCTCGTCGAGATCGGCAACCGTCCCGAGGCCATTGCCGAAGGTCAGGCGTTCTTCAAAAGCGGCGTTCGTGTAACGCCAGTGATTCGTTAGTTGCTGAGTGCTCCGACTTTCAGCGTGCCCAGCCACATCTCGGGTTCTCCTTGACCTTCATGCTGCCCACGGAAATTCTCAGAGGCATCTTTGCCGCACATTTTGGCAATGTCGTCGGCACCTCCGGGATGGCGCTGGATAAACGATGTGAGGTCGTAGACATTGCCATCGACCACACTCCAACACTCTTCACGAGTTGAGCGTTTCTGAACCTCAGCCATCGTCACCCTGGTGACACCATCACTGATGGGCTCTTTTGCTTCGGCATAAGCATCTTTCCATGTGGCCTCGGCACCGCTGTGGCCGGTGATGTAAGTCATCGGAAGCGCAACAACCGACACCAATACAGCGACAACGCTGACACCTACGACTGCAACGCGCTTGGGCCAGAACTTCGAAACGCCAGCGAGCAACAGGATCACTGTGCTCAAAACAATCGCCACAACAACGAGGCGGTCGCCGGCTTCAGCATGCTCATCGGGCAGACCAACAGCAGCTGATAACGAAATGCCCGATGACTTCGCAGCGATGACTGACAACGTCGAGACCACACTCAGTGCGAACAAATACGGAAATGTCTTTTCGAGCACGGCAGGTTTGGCTACGGCGAACAATGTCCAGAGCGCAACCACCGGAAGCATGACGACAGCAAAGTGCACAATCAAGGGATGAGCAGGCAGATCGCCGATTTCCGCCCAGAGGTCGCTCGGCAACTGCATCGCAACGACGATTGGGATGACACCGCACAGGGCGATGATGAGAAAGTTCCGAATTCGGGGAGACATAGTGTGACCATACTGGCGCATCAAAAGCCTCAGACACGCGCAGCCGGCCCCCGCTACCGTCAGACCATGACATCTGAACTCACGGGGTTAGCCGGCAACGTTGCCATCGTCACTGGTGCCGGGCGCATGCGTTCCATTGGACGGCCAATTGCGGTGGAGTTGGCGCGCTCCGGCTGCGATGTCGTCATTACCGGCACGGGCCGCGCTCCGGCCGACTACCCCGCCGATGAACAAACCGCGGGTTGGCGTGACATCGATTCGGTTGCCGATGAGATCCGAGCGTTAGGACAGCGCTGTGTTCCAGTTGTGAGCGACATTGCGAATGAGTCTGCTGTTGATGCACTAGTTGCGCGAACGCTCGAAGAGTTTGGCCGAGTTGACATCATTGTCAATAACGCTGGTGCAGCCCGTGGCCCCGACCGATTCAATGTCGTCAATCTTGATCCCGCCGAGTGGCGCAAAGTCATCGACGTGAACTTGAACGGCACGTTCTTATTGAGCCGCGCTGCCGCCCGCCATTGGCTCGCAGTCGAACAACCCGGCTGCATTGTGAACATTTCCAGCGTGGGCGGAAAGATTGCTGGCCCAGGAACAGCCGCCTATTCCGCGAGCAAGGCAGCGATCCATGCGCTCGGTGCAGCGATGGCCGCCGAACTGGGCCCCAGCGGCATTCGCGTCAACGCGATTTGCCCCGGCATCGTCGATACCAGTCGCCTTGATGACATTGATCGGGGCGAGAACTGGGAACGACTGCGCAATATCATCCCGATGCGCCGACATGGCACCGGCGAGGACATCGCCAACATGTGTGTGTTTTTGTGCAGCGATCAAGGTTCGTGGATTACCGGCCAAGCCATCAATGTCGACGGCGGACAGCTGACGATTCGTTAAACCGGGTTCACCCCCAACTCAGACCCAGAGCGATGGCACGGTATCGCCCAAGACATAGAGCGGATGCCCCGGATGACCGGCTTTCGTAAGTCGCAGCGCGTGCAGCGCAACGTCCGCCTCACCAAGCATCGTGCGCACTGCAGTACCCCTTCCCTGCAACTCGCCGTGGGTTCCCCATGCAGCAATGACGAAATCGGCGCTCTTTGCTGCGCTGAGGATCGTGTCGTCGTTCTCTGGGCCGACGGCGTCTGCCGCAGTTCGCAACCCGGCAGGGTTCGTCGACCGATACGCAAAAATGTTCGTCGTCACCATCGACCCATATCCCCACGCCTGTGCGAATCCCACGCAGCGACGATTCGTTGGGTCGAGCTGAAACGCATCGGCCGTCGAAGGGTTGAGCATGAGGAAGTTCACACTCGGCAGCGATGCATCCCATGTGCGCGTCAGTAGGTACCTGTGAACGCGATCAGCACTGAACGTCGCCGAGGCTTCGCCCCACTCCCCGGATGCGGTGTCAGTAATGAGCGGCACGGATCACCGAAACCCCACGGCGACGGGTATACAGGACAACGAGGAGCCCTGCGCCGAGATACGAAACGAAACAGAAGATACCTGCCAGGTGGAAGGCGTCTGCTTGTTGCTGGTACGCAGCAAGATTCTGCTCTGTATCGCGCTCGAGATCATTGAAAATGATGGTTCCGGTTATGAGACCGGCTACTGCGATACCCAAGTTCACTGCTGCGTTTCGCACTGACGAGGCCGAACCCACACCGTCTTCAGGAGCAAGTTCCATGAATGCGTGTGTCAATGGTCCTACTGACCCCGCAATCGGAATCGCCGCAATCGTGAGAATGATCACCGGGGCCCATACCGACGCTTCGGCCCCAACGAGAAGCGCCCCGAGAGAAAGCACTGCGGCGCTAAAGAATGCGAAGGTGCGACCCTTGCGCTTCCCAATCTTGCGCTCAAACGACCCCCTACAACGGCCGCAACGCCGGCTACCGCTTGCGGAAGGATCAGTAGCACCGCGGTCTCAATCAACGTCTGGTGGTACCGGAACTGCAAGAACAGATATGTGAAAAAGAAGAGATTCACTCCGTTGACGAGAAAGAGCGCTCCGAGAATTGGAAACGACCCTCTACGCAGCATCGCTCTAATAATGAGTGTAGGAGGCGACTCTTCGCATGGTCATGATCAGTAAAATCGTTGCTACCGAGGCGACTCCCGCAGAAATAAATCCATTCGGGAAATGGTGGCCGTCTCTCGGACCGATGCCAAAAAACGAGAATGCCAACGCAAATCCTGAAAGCGCGATGCCAGCCAATGCCGGAGT
>SYBH01000017.1 GCA_005787345.1 Actinomycetota bacterium | reverse complement strand
GAACGAACTCGCCAACTCGACGGAGCCCACGTTCACTTCCTCTCCGGCGTTGGTAATCCGATTGGCTGCAAGATCGGTCCGACGGTCACCCCAGCCGAGGTCATTGCGTTGTGTGAGGTGTTGAACCCCAACCGGGTTCCCGGTCGTCTCACCCTCATTACGCGGATGGGTGCCGACAAAATTGATTCGGCACTTCCTCCTCTCCTCACGGCCGTTCGAGATTCGGGTCACCCGGTGGCGTGGGCGTGCGATCCGATGCACGGCAATACCTTCACCGCACCGAGTGGACGAAAGACCCGTCATTTCGATGCAGTCCTCGCCGAGATCGCCGGGTTCTTCGCGGCACATCGTGCCGCTGGCACTTGGCCCGGCGGCGTGCATATTGAACTCACTGGCGAGAATGTCACCGAATGTCTCGGAGGAGCCGAAGAGATCCTGGATGCAGATTTGGACACCCGCTACGAGACGATGTGTGATCCCCGACTGAATGCTCGGCAGTCGCTCGACCTTGCCTTCCGAGTCGCCGAACTGCTCCAGCTGGGCTGAAACGCTCAAACCCGACCCCTTGGGTCGACAATTGACGTGGGAGGAGATAGATTCCCGACCAGCAAAGTCGGGTTTCCGATCCAAGGAAGCAGAAGAGCCCCCACATGTCTGAATTCGAGATCGACGCAGCCTCGGCAGCCGATATCGCAAAGTTTGAAGTTCAACTCTCCCGCTACCTCGCGGGCGAGCTTGAAGAAGACGTCTTTCGTGTCTTCCGCCTGAATAACGGCATCTATGGCCAACGCCAAGGCGGGCACAACCAGATGATCCGCATCAAGGCGCCCTACGGCACCATTACCGCTGCCCAACTCGACCGCATGGGCGATTTGGCCACCGAGTATTCACGCGGTTGGGGTCACCTTACGACCCGCCAAGCCATCCAGTTCCATTTCGTCCAACTCGAACGGGTTCCGGATCTTCTTCGGGACATCGCTCTCGTAGGCATGACCAGTCGTGAAGCCTGCGGTGACACGGTTCGGAACGTTCAGGGTTGTCATTTAGCCGGCGCTTGCCCAAGTGAGGTTCTTGACATCACCCCATGGGCCGAGGCCACGTTCAAGCACTTTCTTCGTAATCCACTCGGGCAACGCCTACCCCGGAAGTTCAAAATCAATTTCTCGGGATGCGCAACTGATTGCGGCCAAGCCATGTTCAACGACGTTGGCATCATCGCAACGACTCGAAAAAATGAAGACGGTTCAGTTGAAGCTGGATTCCGCGTCTTCATCGCTGGCGGGCTCGGAGCAAACCCACATGCTGCGCTTGCCCTTGAACCGTTCACGGCGAAAGAAGACCTCCTTCCGACCATCGAGTCGGTACTGCGAGTTTTCGAACAGACCGGAAACCGCGACAACAAACTTCGTGCTCGCATGAAATGGGTCGTCGACAACCTCGGTTTCGAAGAAGTGCAGCGTCGAGTCCTCAAGACTCGTCACTTTCTTCTTGGCTCATCGACCTGGCCAGGTGGCATTCCCGCAGAAGTCATCGAAATGGGTGATGCTCCTGCTGGCACCGCCGGTGCGGCGGGCAACACGGCAATGGGCCAAGGCACTCCGGTCGTTCTTCGCCGACCGGGTGCGTTCGAACGCTGGGAAGACTCCAACGTCATTCGCGGCGCGGCGAAGGGCACTGTTTCTGCTATCGCCCATTGTCGTCTCGGCGATGTCACTACCGCACAGTTTCACGGGCTTGCCGCAATCGTCCGCGAGTTCGGCGTCGATGTGCGCGTCACCAATCGCCAGAACTTTGCGTTGCGCAATCTCACCGAGAACCAACTTCCGCTTCTTTTCGACCGTCTCACCGCTCTCGACATGGCGAGTCCTTCTGCTGAGTTAGTCAGCGATGTCGTGTCTTGTCCAGGGGCCGACACCTGCAACCTTGCCGTCACCCAAAGCCGCGGTTTGGCCGATGCAATCGAGACGGCACTCCACAACGAAGGTCTGGCCGAAGTTGGCGGTTTACGCATCAACATTTCGGGCTGCACAAATTCCTGCGGCCAGCACCACGTCGCCGATATAGGTTTCCAGGGTGCCGAGCGTCGGGCGCACGGCAAGTCTGCCCCGGGATACACAATGCTTCTCGGCGGCTACGTCGGCGACGAAAAGATCGAGTTCGGCGAACGCGCAACACGGCTTCCCGCAAAATCGGCACCCGAGGCTGTTGTGCGCGTCGTTCGTCGGTTTAACGATGAGCGCACCGCTGGCGAATCGTTCCGAGGCTGGATCGATCGATCTGGTGGTGTTGCAACACTTGGCAAAGAACTCAAAGAACTCGACGTCTTCCCCAAGCCCGAAGAGAATCCCGACTTTTTCGTCGATTACGACGAAACTGGCCCGTACACCGCTGAGATTGGTGAATCAGAGTGCGCGACATGAGCCTCACGAACCTGTCAGCTCCCGAGTTCAGTAACGAAGAACTTGCCGAACTCAGCAGTGATTTCGAGTCCTGGAGTGCAGAAGACATCATCGGTTGGGGCGTCGAGACATTTGCCCCTCACCTTTCAGTCACGGCATCGATGACCGATGCTGTACTCATCGATCTTGCGACGAAAGTCTTCCCTGCTATCGAAGTCGTCTTTATCGATACCGGTTACCACTTCCCCGAAACGCTCGAAACTGTTGAACGAGTCCGACAGCGTTACGGCCTCAACCTCCGAATGATGACCGTTGCGCTCCAGGATGAGCCGTTATGGCAAGCAGATCCCGAAGGTTGCTGCTCGGCGGTGAAGGTCGGGCAACTCGACCGAGCACTCTCGGGCAAAGCCGCCTGGATGAGCGGTTTACGTCGTGCCGAAGCCGATTCGCGCATCATCGCACCTCTCGTTGCGCGAGATCTGCGTGGTCTCATCAAGATCAATCCAATTGCGATGTGGTCCGACGAAGAGGTCACAACCTACATCGATCAGAACAACATCATCGTGAACTCGCTGCTGCTTGAGGGGTTCACTTCGATCGGTTGCCAGCCATGTACGCAGAAACCCACTGACCCCAACGATCCAAGATCGGGCCGCTGGTCAGGACATTCAAAAACTGAGTGCGGCCTCCACATGATGTAGCCACCAACTCGCTATTCGAGAATGTCGACGAACTTCTCGAGTTGGCGGAGGTTGCGGCATTCGTACACGCCGTCGGTGTGAACTCCGTAGTCACTTACGATTGAATCACCCGTATCCCAGTACGCCTTCGGCTCAGGGTTCAACCAATAAACATGGCGCGCTTTCTTGCGCATCTCTTTGATCGTCCATGACTGTGACGCGTGGTAATTGTTGCGAGCATCACCGAGGATGAGGACAGTGGTCTTTGGCCCAACTTCACGACCGTACTTTTCCCAGAAGACTTCGAAGGCGTGGCCATAGTCGGAATGGCCATCGACCCAAACAACATCGGCCTCGGTATTCACTCTATGAATGGCAACGCTGATGTCTTCGACGCCCTCGAAGTACTGCGTGACTTCATCAAGACCATCGATAAAGACAAACGATCGGACTCGCGAGAACTGCCCGGAAATTGCATAGACGAGTTGCAACGTAAAGCGAGCGAACGCAGCAACCGAACCCGAGATGTCGGCGACAACAAAAATTTCGGGCTTCGATGGGCGCGGATAACGGAAGCGGGGATCGGCTGGCACACCGCCGTAGCTCAATGACTGACGCACAGTGGCCCGGAAATCAAGTGGTCCCTTTCGGCCGTGGCGCCGTTTACGGGCAAGGCGGACCGCCAGTTTGCGAGTGAGTGGGTAAATAGCCTTGCGAAGGCTCACCAGTTCTTCGCGATTTGCATGCATGAAATCAACATCTTCAGGCAGAGGCTTGCGCAGTGTTTTTGCCATTGCCTCCACACCACGATCGGCGACAAGCCGCCGACGAATTTCTGCTTCGATCTCTTTCTTCATTCGATCGATGCGTGATTCAAATTCGTCGCGTTCAAGGCGCTCTTCAAGCGGAGTCAACGGGGCGGGACTTTCCTGCTGGGCTTGTTCCATCAGGCGTTCGAGAACACCATCGAGGTCGAGGTTTCGGAGCGTTCGATACAGGTAGTAGGTGCCACCCACCGGACGACCAGGTTCCATACCTGCGAATCGGGTTACGGCTTGACGAGCCAAGGCCCGCATAAGCGCATCGTCACCTTGGCGCATCGCTTGAAAAAGCATCTCGGCCATTTGTTCAGGCGACATTGCTTCACCGCCGCCGCCGGCACCCGCTCCCCCAGCATCGGGATTCATCGGGATCTCGTCGTCATCGGTGATCTCGGGCAACTCCTCGCCACCGCCGAGCGAATATTCGCTACCGCGGAGAGAAAAATACACTTCAAAGACCGTTTCGAACGCACGCCAATGCGAATTGTTCTTCACCAAGGTCGCAGCAAGCGCGTACTTAAATGCATCACGATCTTCAATCGGAATATGGGTGATGGCTTCCATCGCGTCGAGGTTCTCGGTGAGACTCACCGGCAAACCCGCAGAGCGGAGTTGGACGATGAATCCCGAGAGCAACTCGAGCATTGGAGATGGCGTTGCCTCAGTCGAGGTCATGACGGTCGGTAGCTACCGATCAGTTCGTACGGGGGACGCCGGGCTTTTTGGCGCCACCGTCACCTTGGAGTTCCTTCGATGCCTTCGCGATATCGCTCTGGTATTTCAGGAGGATATTGAGGGTCTCGATTGCCTCGGCTTCCGTAACCGATTCAACACCCAAGATCAGAAGTGTCTTTGCCCAGTCAAGGGTTTCCGACACAGACGGAGACTTTTTCAATTCGAGCTGACGTATTGAACGAACAATTCGGGCAACCTGATCGGCGAGGCTGTCAGTGATCTCTGGAATCTTGGTGAGAACGATTTCCTTCTCACGATCCATATCGGGATAATCGATATGCAAAAACAAGCACCGACGCTTCAGCGCCTCGGAGAGCTCGCGAGTGTTATTCGAGGTAAGGAACACCATCGGGATCTGACGAGCCTCGATGGTTCCAAGTTCAGGGATAGAAACCTGGTAGTCCGAGAGAATCTCGAGCAGGAGCGCCTCCGTCTCCACCTCGACGCGGTCGACCTCGTCGATAAGGAGAACGACGGGATCCTCGGCACGAATCGCTTCGAGAAGCGGACGGGTGAGGAGGAACTCATCGGAGAAGATGTCTGTCTCGATGTCCTCCCAACTCGAATCCGAATTGCGCTCTGCTTGGATGCGAAGCAACTGCTTCTTGTAATTCCACTCATACAGTGCCTTTGATTCGTCGAGGCCCTCGTAGCACT
>SYBH01000101.1 GCA_005787345.1 Actinomycetota bacterium | reverse complement strand
TCGACATCGATGCAAACGGCATTGTGCATGTGTCGGCGAAGGATCGTGCGACCAACAAGGAACAGTCAATGACCATCACCGGTCAGTCCTCGCTTAGCAAGGACCAGATCAATCAGATGGTGAAAGATGCCGAAGCGCACGCAGCTGAAGATGCGAAGCGTCGCGAAGAAGCCGACGCTCGCAATAGCGCCGACACGCTCGTGTACCAAACAGAGAAGTTGCTCAAAGATCAGGGCGACAAGATCTCTGAAGACGAGAAGGCATCGGTTGAGTCCAAGTTGGCCGACCTCAAGACCGCACTTGCGGGTACCGATGGTGAAGCCATCAAGGTGGCAACCGAATCGCTCATGACTGCAAGCCAGGACTTCACTCAGAAGCTGTATGAACAGGCTGCGGCTGAAGAGTCAGCTTCTGGTGGAGCCGCAACGAGCTCGGCACCGAACGACGACGAGGTCGTCGATGCCGAGATCGTCGATGACGAAGGTAAGTGACCGTGTCAGGTGACGGAGAGGTCTCGGAAGAGACCTCTCCGACTGACGACGAACTGCTTGAAGCAGCAGCCGGTGGCGAACAAGGTTTCGAAGAAGCCGACGCAACTGGTGAAGTTGATGTTGCTGAGCTCGTTGCTGAACGCGACGAGTTCCGCGACACGATGCTGCGAGTCAAGGCCGAGTTCGATAATCACCGCAAACGCGTTGCTCGCGAGCAAGAAGAACTGCGTGAGCGCGCCAACGAGAATCTGGCCGAGAAACTGCTCGTGGTTCTTGATGCGTGCGAAGCCGCGATCGGACACGGATCAACCGATGTCGAACCGATCGCGAAGATGCTCGCCGATTTGCTCGGAAGCGAAGGCTTAGTGCGACTGACACCAGCCAACGAGCCGTTCGATCCGAATCTTCACGATGCAGTGATGCATGAAGATGGTGACGGTGGCGAACCGATCGTGATCGAGACGCTCCGCACTGGGTATCAATGGAAAAGCAGGGTGTTACGCCCAGCGATGGTGAAGGTCAAGGGTTAGCAAGTGGCTCCACAGCGCGAGTGGTTCGACAAGAACTACTACGAAGTCCTCGGTGTGTCGGAAACGGCGGCACCGAAGGACATCACGCGCGCGTACCGGAAGTTGGCTCGGGAGTTTCACCCCGATGCCAACCCCGGTAACGCTGCTGCAGAAGACAAGTTCAAGGAAATCTCCGCGGCCTACGACGTTGTCGGCGATGAAACCAAGCGAGCCGAATACGACGAGGTTCGTCGTCAAGGTCCGATGGGTGGCATGGGCTTCGGTGGTGGGCGCAGCGGTGGTGGGTTCAACCCTGGTGCCGGTGGCTTCAATTACGAGGGCGCTGATCTTGGCGATCTGCTTGGTGGCATGTTCGGTGGTGGCCGCCGCGGTCGCCAAAACCAAACTCGTGGTCGTGCACCGCAACGCGGCGCCGACCTCGAGGCAACACTCCGGATGTCGTTCCGTGAAGCGTTCACCGGTATGGAAACTGCGCTTCACCTCACGAGTGATTTGCCGTGCGGAACATGTAGCGGTTCTGGTGCAAAGCCAGGTACTGCGCCAACGATGTGTCAGCACTGTCGTGGAAGCGGCGTCTCCGACGACAACCAGGGCATGTTTTCGTTTTCTTCACCGTGTCCCGTGTGCGGCGGCGCTGGTTCAGTGATCACGTCACCGTGCGGGACTTGTCGCGGTAGTGGTATCGAAAAGCGAGCGCGCGAAGTCAAGGTTCGTATTCCTGCCGGTGTCGACGACGGTCAACGCATCAAATTGAAGGGACGCGGTGGCGCTGGTCGAAACGGCGGCGAAATCGGCGACCTCTATGTGATCGTGCATGTCGATCGCGACGACATCTTCGGACGTGACGGAAAGAATCTGACCATCAATGTTCCGGTGACATTTTCCGAAGCAACACTGGGCACAAAGCTCACTGTTCCCACGCTCGATGGCAACCCCGTCACGCTCAAGATTCCCGCGGGCACTCCCACCGGAAAAGTCTTCCGAGTAAAGGGCCGCGGCGTTGCAACTAAGAAGGTCACTGGCGATCTTCTCGTCACAGTGCAGGTCGATGTTCCTACGAAGATCACAAAAGAACAACGCGACGCGCTCGAAGCTATGGCCGCAGCATTTCCCGCCGCTCCTCGCGACTACTTGGGAGTCTGATTATGAGTCCAATGTCTGATTCCAACGCACAACTGCGAGCGGTCTACATCATCTCGGTAGCCGCAGAACTTGCAGGCGTGCATCCGCAAACACTTCGCATTTACGAGCGCAAAGGTTTGCTTGAACCGGCGCGCACCACCGGTGGTTCGCGTCGCTACAGCCAGGCTGATATCGATCACCTGCGTCGTATTCAAGAACTCACTGACGAAGGTTTGAATCTCGCTGGTGTGAAGAAGGTGCTCGCACTCGAAGCGCACATCGCGCATCTTGAAAATGCGCTCATTCAGACCCGAGCCGAAATGGCAGCTGCGGTCGAAGAGACGCATCGTTCGTATCGTCGCGATCTGGTTCCTCTTCGGCAATCGGTGGCTCCGTTTGGGAATGCCGCCGAGGTCCTGCGCCGTCTTTCCGGCCGCTAACCGCTGTCGATAGCAACCGAACTGCAGCCCACATTTTCCCAATAAGGGAGCAGTCTGTGGGAACAAAGTTGACAATCCCATTGTTAACTTTCATGTCGGGTGATTCCGACCCGCCGTTGTGGCGGACCCCCCATTCATTGACACCAAGGAGTTGACGCCAGAACCATGGCTCTCGATCCGAACCGCTGGACCCTCAAGACCCAAGAGGCGGTGAACACCGCCATTGCTGCCGCTCGATCGGCCAACAATCCCGAGGTCACCCCCGATCATCTTTTGCTCGCCCTGCTCGGCCAGGAAGAAGGCATCGTGTTGCCGATCCTTCAGAAGGTCGGCGTGGCGCCTCTTCATGTGCGCAACCTCGCCGAGGATGCGGTGTCGAAACTGCCGAAGTCCTATGGCAGCGAATCCCGCGTGGGCCGCGAATTCACCGCTCTCATTGACAGTGCCGACGAGATTCGTCGTGTTCTTCATGATGAATACCTTTCGACCGAACACCTTCTCCTTGCGTTGGCCGAGGTCGTTGGCGTCACAAAGGAAGACCTTCTCGCCGCAATGGTTGATGTGCGCGGAAGTCATCGCGTCACCAGCCAGAACCCCGAAGAGCAATACCAAGCGCTCGAAAAGTACGGACAAGACCTCACCGCTCGCGCCCGCGAAGGAAAGATTGATCCCGTCATTGGTCGCGACGATGAGATTCGTCGTGTCATTCAGGTGCTCTCACGTCGCACCAAGAACAACCCTGTTCTCATCGGTGAGCCCGGT
>SYBH01000100.1 GCA_005787345.1 Actinomycetota bacterium | reverse complement strand
GAGATGGACGGCTTCGAAGTCACTACCGGCATTGTCATGATGGCGGCCACCAACCGGCCTGACATCCTCGATCCTGCTCTTCTCCGCCCCGGTCGATTCGACCGCCAGGTCGTAGTTCCTTTGCCGGAACTCGAAGATCGTCGCCAGATTCTCGATGTTCACATTCGCCACAAGCGGATCGACGCTGACGTCGACCTCGACCTCGTGGCTCGCGGCACTCCCGGCATGAGCGGTGCCGACCTCGCCAACCTTGTGAACGAAGCGGCACTGTTCGCCGTTCGCGAAGGTGCCACGGAAATTCATCGTCGCAACTTTGAAGAAGCTCGCGACCGTATCCTCATGGGCCAACGTCGTGACTCAATGGCCCTTTCTGACCAAGAAAAGGAAGCAATCGCCTACCACGAAGCTGGTCACGCTGTTTGCGCAGCCGTCCTGCCGACTGCCGACCCGTTACACAAAGTCACGATCATTCCTTCCGGAATGGCCCTCGGCGTGACGATGCAGTTGCCTATCGAGGAACGGCACATCTACCGACAGGACTACATCCAAGACATGCTGATCGTCCGCATGGGTGGGCGCATGGCCGAGGATCTCGTTTTTAATGTCGTTTCTACTGGAGCAAACAACGACCTCGTAGGCGCAACGGAACTTGCTCGCAAGATGGTGCGCGAATGGGGCATGAGCACTCGAGTCGGGCCCATGGCGTGGGGCTCACAGGGACAGGTTTTCTTGGGCGAAGACCTCATGCATACCCGTGACTATTCCGACGACACTGCCCGTGTCATCGACGAAGAAGTTGAGCGAATCCTGCGGCAAGCGCAAGAGAGCTGTCGTGAGGTGTTGACAGAAAATCGCAACGGCCTTGATCTCGTTGCTCGGGCGTTACTTGAGCATGAAACCATCGACGGTACCGAGGTCTCTCGTCTTCTCGAATTGGCTCGCGCCGGTTCAACCTCTGCCAACCCACATAACGGAACATCTGTGCCACTTTCACCGAGCGGAATCGAAGACGTTGTCGATGCTCCAGTGGACAATCCAATCGACGCGGACGTCACCGAGAATTAAGTCAGTCGTGGTTCTCGCAGGAACCAGGCGTTGAGCCCGGCTCTCTTGCTTCTGCTACCGCGGCCCAAAGGTCGGTGGCGGTCACAGGTCCAACAAAATGGCGCTGAACGACTCCGTCATCTCCAGCGATCAAGACCAGCGGAACTGCATCGATTCCGTACCGACGATGAATCTCAGCCTCGGCTACCGCTTCAAGTTCCTGGACACACACCGGACCGTCAGGACCCGAATCAAGATGCATCGCCCTTGACCAGACGCCGGCGCAGGCATCGCAGGTAGATGAAGTGAAAACCGCTACAAGCCACGGCGCATCGGGGCGAGCAAAGTCGCGACGATCGAGTTGAACCGGGATGTTCCATTTCGTGTCCGCAGGCGCTGCGGGCTTCCGACGCTGGAGCACGAAAGCAACAACCACCGCAACGCCCACGAGCACAACGGCAATGAGCAACCGGTCCATAATCAGCGAACAGTGGTTGTCGTTGCGCCGGCAACTGTCGATGGCGGCGCAACCGAAATTGTTGTTGTAACCGCTGCGCCCGTAGTCGTAGTTGCCTCTGGCACGGTGTCGTCGGAAGGAACCTCAGCGGCAACCGGTACTGCCTGGTCCGGCGTGAACACATTTACTAGGAGAGATTCAGAACCAAGCACAGGAAAGTCAGAAACCGTCATAATCTCGAAAGGTGTCGCTAACGCAATCCATTGCCCAACGACAACTGGTTGATCTGCTTTGATTTCTAACGATGCATCAGCTTTGCCAGTTGTTGCCGAGGCAAGATTCACTACGAGACGTTGGCCCGGCGCTATGCGAACAACCTTCGCCGTGGCAATAGCGAGCACAGAACCCTTTGCATGTGTCGAAATTGTCACCGTGGCAGTCTCAGTTGCGGATGGGTTTGCCACAGAGACAAGCGACGACGAAACTTCGGTCGTTGTCGCAATCGTTCCAAGCCAGTGCGTCGCAGCAAGCGGCACTCCCATCGTGAACGAAAGCCCTCCACCGGTTGCAGTGCGGGTCGCCCCGACAGAACGCTCTGCAACAATCGGCGCGCCGTTGGTCGAGCGCACAATGAGCCAACGTCCAACAGACTTAGGAATGCGCGGATCGACACCGAGATCGATCTGAGCAGACCGACGTGAAGCAACCTGAACAACAAACGGTTCAACACTTCCGTTTGTTGCCGGATCATCGAGCTGGACCTCGACCTGCACTTCAGTATCGGAATCGCCAGTGTTAAGTATGGAAACAATCTCACGAGCAGTTGTTGAGGCGGCGGTCGCAACCGGAAATGTCCAAATTGGCGACGTTGATGTCGCGCCAAGAACTGCCGTGAGCCCTTGCTCGGTGTTGGCCCGACCGTCGGATGTCTGAATCTGTTCAGCGATCAATCTCCCGATGCGGACAGTTACCGTGGTGGAGACTCGTTCTCGGAGCGTCACGATTGCACCTACATCGACGACTACGACACGACCCCCAGGAACAACCATGCCCTGAAGTTGTTGAGGAGTACGCGCTCCGTCTTCGGTGTCGAATGCGAAATCGACTGTGGCTTCTCCGGGGAATGGATTGAACAGCGCCATGAGATTGCGAGAACCAGCGCGGGTTGTGCCCGAAGGGAAGTACCACTGAGAACTCGGAGCAGACGCGCATGCGCTAACGGAACGTCCTGTCGGTCCACGAAGTTCATGCACCACAGTGATGCCGCCCCCAGACATCTCGACGAGTGCAGATGCCCAAGGTACCTTCACGATGTCACTCACGCGAACTGTTGTTTGACTATGGGCAGCAACCTTCACTGCCTTGACAGTGGTGTCCCCCTTCTCGGTGAACACAGATACAGCACCATTCGAAGCCACGGGTGTCGCATTCGAAACAATGACCGTTTGTTCAGCAAAGCCTGCGGTATCACCTGCGCTGACTCCGGTAGCCGATCCGGCGGCGCAGTACCACGTTGCACTGAGAGCTCCCTCAGGCGATGCTGCTGGTATCACACCGTTGAGCCGAACATTGGAATTCGAAGTCGATGCAGTTCGGTTCTGGATTACTGCTGCGCTGACAAGAAGCACGGGGAGAAGCAGAAGGATAGGAACTCGCCACGCTCGGTTCATTTCGACCGCCTCCGAAGTCCCCTACGACCGGTTTTCCAGAACGCTTCTGAATCTTCCGGAGACATTGATCCGGCCCGAAGTTCGTCCGGCATTTGGGACTCGACTTCGGGTACCGCGTCGACAGCGACAGCATTATCGACATCGACATCGACATCGACATCGACGACCACAGTTTCAACGCCGATGTCGGCGAATTCATCAAGCATCACCACATCGATGAGCGCCATCGGTTCAACGATCGTCTTGGGACCAGCGTCAATTGTTGGATCTGCAGGGGCGACCGGCAAAAGGTCGGTGCGTTCATCCTCGCGAACTCGAACTCGGAGCAGGTACACAACAACGAGGATCCAGAGAACCACTTGACCGGCAACAAGTGCCTTTCGTGTTAACGGGGTATCGAACGAGAGCGTGGCGACACCGCCATCGTTCGCGGTAAACGAACTCGACCAACCGAACGCCGAATTGCGCTGCAATGACTGTCCATCGACCTTGAGCTGCCAACCGTCGCCGGCCGAAGCCACATAGATCTCGCCAGCGCCGGGAAGCTCACCTTTGTACTCGGCGAATCCTGTTGAATCAGTGAGCACCGCGGTTGAGCCCTGAAGAGCAAGATCTGTGCGGTCGGCGAGCGAGGGTCCACCGTTTGGCAACTGCGTCTCACTCGGCAATTCGGTAACTCCTGGTGCCCATGCAGAATTTCGGTACACACGCATGCCGGGGTTGACAGTGATTGATGCGAGGTCAAGTTGAGCATCGAGGACTGCCAGCAAGTCGCTCGGCACTGAAGCACGCGAGCGTGCGTAGGGATCGGGCGCGGGTGCGACCGTAACGACGACGTATCGCACCGCCATTGGCGATAACAGCGCACCCAAACGAGCAGTTCCACCATCGGATGCGGTTTGAAGAGCTCTCGCAAGATTGCTCGTCGCTCCTGAGTCCGAACCTGCCCACTGCTCAGCAATTGAGGGAGTGCCAGAGATGGTTGTCGCATACGCGAGTGTTCGGTCGGGACCAAGATCATCGACCGCAGGGGCATCGAGAGCCCACCCTTGGAGCGGAAGTGCAGCGGCATCACCGAGCCACAAAACCCTGTATGAGCCATCGGTAGTGCCGTCGCCAAGGAAAGAAAGTGAACGATTGAAATCACCACGAGGCATATCCCAGCGACCCGAGAACGACGACATCAAAGCGGGGCCGAGCGCAACAATGAATGATCCGGCAGCAAGTAACGAGACAATCTGACGCCAGCCAAAGTGATAGTCGGGAAGATCAATCTCGAACGCCGCCATACCCAAACCAGCGGCAAGCGCGACCCCGAGCGCAGATGGCACCAGCAGCATCGATGGCGAAGGCAGATACTCGGAAAGCCATCCTTGACCCACTCCCCACGCCAGTCCGAATCCGACCAAGGCCAGCACCCATCCGCGAACCGCCCACGAGAGCCGCCACTGCCGGCCGATAAAGAGTGGGAGTAGCGCAGTGACTAGTAGGAACCAACCGAGGACTCCTGTCCCAAATGGGCCCGTTCCGAATCGCAAAACATCGCCAAGTCCAAGAGCAAATCCACCATTGGAAGAAACTCCAACCAGCGAATCCCAACCGTCAAGGAATCCAAGGCTCCACGGCAAGTGCAGAACCAACGCAACAACCGAACCTCCAAGACCAACCAACAGGATTCGACCGCTCCCATCCACCTGGCCTGCAACCCAACCGCCGACGGCGAACACAATCGAGACCCCGGCCACCATCACGATCACCGAGGGTTCGATAATCGCACCGAGTGCAACAAACAGCCCGACCGAAAGTATGCGATGCAGTAGCGGACGAGATCGGACACCTGGTCCGGCTTGATCGCCAATGGCCCCAAAGGGAGCAAGGCCACTTGCTGACGCGAGTTGAGAGACGACCCAAGGAAGCAATGCGTAGAGAACAAGTGTCCCCCACTGACCTTGAGCCATCCCGTTCGCAGCGATGGGAATAATCAAATAGACGACCGACGCAAGTAAACGCGACCGCTGAGAAGTCACCGGTTGCGTGAGGCGCCACATTCCCAGAACGCCTAGCGGCCAAAGTCCAAGGATCAAAAGGCCACGCAGTAAGCCGACAGCACCGAGAAACAGGTAGCCCAAGGCTCCGAGAAAACCGAAACCAGTTGGAGCGGGCGCTGTGGATCCCAGACCAACTGACTGATAACCACTCAACCAGCGCTCAACCATTTCTCCGGGCGGAAGGAAACGCAGAAAATCGCCAACGGCAGGGACGCCACCAAGTACGAGTTCGCGGCCGCCGGCGAAAAGAAAAGCGATCATCAGCACCCAGACAACAAAAGGGGTCGCTGATCGAGCATCTCGAAGATTCGACATGAGTTCGCGTCCGCCGGCGGCCGCTTCTGAACGAGCAATCCGGTGGCGCATGAATGCAGTGAGCCGGGCGCTTCCACGGGATTGAAACGCATGTACTTCACTGTCGGGAACACGCCGGATGGCAGCGAGTGACGCTCGTCGCGTTCGGGCCGACGACGAATTTCGCGAATTCCATGTCCATGCGGACCAGATGTCACGTGCCCGACGGAAGTGGCCCAGCACAATTGCTTGGACGATTTCCAACAGAGAAAGAACAAACGCTTCCGGGGTTGCCCTCACACGAGTACCGAGGGTGTCCGAATCGCGCATTGCTCGCAATCGATGTCGGGCCTGGAGTCGTCGACGATCGTCGACGGGACGGCGAATACCAAGCGCCTCGAGATGGGCAACACGTGCCGCAGGAGCAACGATCACGCGCGCTCCGGCAGCGTGAGCCCTCCAGCAAAGTTCGAGATCCTCACCGTGAAACGAAATAGCTGAGTCGAAACCACCAAGGGCTTCAAAGAGATCAGCCCGAATCAGTGTCACTGCTCCAGGAATGAAAAACACATCGCGTACTGCGTCGTGTTGCTCTTGGTCGAGATCGCCTCGTTCGACATAGGCAGCAGGGTGACCAAACCGATCAGCGCCCATGCCAACCGAAAGCAACCGTCGTGGGTCGCTCCACTCAACGATTTTGGGTCCGACAACTCCGGCGTTCGATCGAAATGCCTCTTCGACGAGCAGTCGTACTGCGTCTGGATCGAGTCGAACATCGTCATGACAAAACAGATAGAACGCAGCGCCTTGAACAGCAACAAGAGCTTCATTGGCGGCAGCGGCGTAGCCAGAGTTTTCGGGGAGGCGACGCAGATGGGCATCGGGAAGAACTGCGCCCACCCGATCTCGAAGCTCAACCCCATCTGTGCTCGCAGCATCAATAACGAGAACGGAAAGCGCGGAATAGTCCTGAGCGCCAAGGCTCGACAGCGTCTCTTCAAACCAAACGCCCGGATTATGAGCGACCATCACCGCGACAACGGCGGGTGCAGGCCCCTCAGGTTCCTCTGCCTCGAAGAGAGATTCGAAACTTGGCAGAGGCGGACTGGTTTCGGACGAAGTGTCGGAACTCTTGCTCAGCGCCGCAAGAAGGTCGTCAAAGACCGACTCGGAATCGGCACCCGCTGGCGGCACCGACCCGTCGCCGGAAAGGGGGTTCGGGACCGCAATCGGCCCGGGGGCCGGCGTGGAAGGGGGTTCGGGAACAGTCACGACGGTCTCCGAGGGTAGTCCTCCTACTGTCCGATCCCGCTGACCCCCGTCTACGCTGGCACCTGTGGAAAATGCTTCGTATAACCCCATTCGACGTGCCGCCCAGGAGGCCCTCAGCGTCGGCCTCGGCTTCGGGATCCTCGGCTTCAACCGTTTGCAGGTGCGACGGCGCGAATGGGAGCGGGAATCGGGCATGACCCTCCCGAAAGCGTCTGAGATCGCAAAGACGATGACCACGAGGTTCGGCACATTCGCCTCGCTCGTCGCCGAGCGCGGGCGTCGCTGACGTGCGGATCGCCGCTGACGCGACCTCACTCATCGGACACCGAACTGGCATCGGTGGCGTGACACGCACCTACCTTCATCGCTTCGCACGTCCCGGACTCGAGGTTTCCGCATTTGCCGTCTCGCGCCGCGGGGCAGGGCCAATGCTCGACGAACTGCCTCCCGGGGTGCGCGCCCATCGACGTCCAATGGTTGCGCGTCCGCTTCGAGCACTCTGGCGACGAGGTCCCTGGCCACCTATCGAGTGGTGGACCGGCGATATCGATCTTGTATGGGGCCCGAACTATGTCGTTCCCCCGGCAAAGAACGCAGCGCGAGTCGTGATGGTGCACGACCTCACCGCCGTGCACTTTCCCGAAATGTGCACCAACGATGTGCAACAGGTTCCCGCTCTGCTTCGCCGAGAAATTCTTGATGGTGCATGGATCCACACACCGTCACAAGCCGTCGCCGACGATGTTGTTTCCACGCTGGACATTGAACCGCATCGGGTTCGCGCGATCCACCTGGGCGGACCGCAACAGATCGACGACGCGACTCGAACCGAACGCGCCAAACGAGGCCGCGCCTTTGCTGGTGTCGATGACTACCTACTTTCGCTCGGGACAATCGAACCGCGTAAAGACATTCCGTCGCTCGTTCGAGCCTTTGATGTGATCGCCCCCAAGCGACCGAACCTCCACCTCGTCATTGCTGGACCCGACGGATGGGGCGTCGATGCGGTCAAAGAGGTCATTGACTCCTCACCGAATCGATCAAGGATTCGACGAACCGGCTGGCTTTCCGATGCCGATCGCGACGACCTACTCGCAGGCACGCGTGCCTTCGTGTACCCATCACTCCTCGAGGGATTCGGAATCCCCCCGCTCGAGGCGATGGCTGCTGGAGTGCCCGTTGTCGCGACTCGCACGGGATCACTGCCAGAAGTTCTCGGGTCCGCGGCGCAATGGGCCCAACCTGGCGACGTCGACACCTTGGTCAGTGCCATCGAAAAGGTTCTCGATGACAAAACGCTTACCGAAGCACTTGTTGCTGCTGGCAACGAACGACTGACTCATTTTTCATGGGACCGATCGACCGATGAATTGGTTGAACTGTTCGAACTTGCGTGTGCGGCTCGGGCCTAGGATCGCAACGTGAAGGCTTTAGTCACCGGCGCTGCCGGCTTTGTCGGACGTCATCTGTGTGCACATTTAGGCCTTCAGGGCGACACCGTCATTGGAGTCGACCGTGCCGATGGCCCAGACCTACTTGACTCCGTTGCTGTTCATGCTCTTCTCGCCGACATTAAGCCCGATGTCGTGTACCACCTTGGCGGCTGGAGCGACGTCGGCGCATCTTGGGACTTCCCGCTTGATACGTTCCGCGTGAATGCAGAGGGAACGCTCAATCTTCTTCAAGCCTGCGTTGCCAACGGCAAACCAAGAGTTCTTGCCGTAAGCAGCGCCGATGTCTACGGCCGTGTCACTCCCGAAGAGTTGCCCATCAACGAATCGACGCCATTTCGGCCGGTAACTCCCTACGCCGCTAGCAAAGTTGCAGCTGATCAATTAGCGCTGCAGGCGTGGCTCGGCCATCAACTTGAAACCATTCGCGTTCGCGCCTTCAACCACCTCGGCCCAGGGCAAACCACTCGCTTTGTTGCGCCAGCAATCGCTGAACGGATCGCCATCAACGAACGCGATGGGTTGAGTTCAGTTCCAGTTGGAAACCTCACACCCCGTCGCGATATCACCGATGTTCGCGATGTCGTGCGCGCCTACCGGCTACTTATGGAAAAAGGCGAGGCGGGCGAGGCCTATAACGTCTGCACCGGTCACGATCTCACTATTGGCGATCTCGCTGAGCGTCTCGTCTCGCTGGCCAACTCTCCGATGCAACTCGATGCCGATCCAGAACTCCAAAGGCCGGTCGAAACGCCGGTACTGCGGGGAGACCCAACCCGATTGAATGCGATAACAGGTTGGACTCCTGAGATTCCTCTCGAGGTGACGCTTCAAGACATCCTCGACGAGTACCGCCAAGCCGTTCTGGCAGCGCAATGACGTTACGAATGGTTTGCGCAGCCCACACCCCACAAGGGCCCGTAGAATCTCCTGACCACGGGCGATGCCCCCACTCCCCGAGCGGAATCACACAATGAGCAAACGAGCACTCATCACAGGAATCACCGGACAGGACGGCTCCTACTTGGCCGAACTCCTTCTGGCCAAGGGTTACCACGTCATCGGAATGGTTCGACGAAGTTCCACGCTGAACTTTGAGCGAATCGGCCACCTCCAAGACGACCTCGAACTCGTCCCCGGCGACCTCCTCGACGAGGTTTCGATGATTCACATCATGCGAGATCACAAGCCTGACGAGGTCTACAACCTCGCCGCGCAATCGTTTGTTCAGACTTCCTTCGGACAGCCCGTCCTGACCGGCGAAACAACCGCACTCGGCGTCACTCGACTACTCGACGCGATCCGTCTGGCCGATCACGATGTCCGCTTCTACCAAGCCAGTTCTTCAGAGATGTTCGGCAAGGTCGTTGAAGTTCCCCAACGCGAGTCCACCCCGTTCTACCCACGCAGTCCGTACGGAGTCGCCAAGCTTTACGGTCATTGGATCACAGTGAATTATCGCGAGAGCTACGACATGCACGCGAGTTCCGGAATCCTTTTCAATCACGAAAGCCCGCGCCGAGGCCTCGAATTCGTCACCCGCAAGATCGCCAACGGTGTCGCTCGGATCAAGCTCGGACTCGATTCCGAGATTCGACTTGGCAATCTCGATGCGCAGCGTGACTGGGGCTTTGCTGGCGATTACGTCGATGCAATGTGGCGAATGCTGCAGCAAGACGTTCCCGGCGATTTCGTTATCTCGACGGACGAGACCCATTCGGTGCGTGAGTTCTGTGAGATCGCGTTCTCACGCGTCGACCTCAATTGGCAAGATCACGTCGTGATCGATGAACGGTTCTTCCGCCCTGCCGAAGTCGATCTACTCGTAGGCGATGCAACGCATGCACGAACCGTTCTCGGCTGGGAGCCCAAGACTCCATTTCACGATCTCGTCAACATGATGGTTGATGCCGACCTCGAGAACGTCGCTCGCCAGCAACGCGATCTGATCTAATCGCAATGATCACCGTCATCGCCGGTGGTGTGGGTGCCGCACGAATGCTGTGCGCCCTCCTTCAGGTTGTTGACGCGTCCGAGGTGACCGCCATTGTCAACGTCGGCGATGACCTTGTCCTTCACGGACTTCACATCTCCCCCGACCTCGACACCGTCACCTACACACTCGCTGACGCCATAAACCCCGACACCGGATGGGGCTTAGTTGATGAGTCGTGGCAATCGCGAACAATGCTCGAGCGGTACGGAGGCATTAGCTGGTTCGGCCTTGGAGACCGAGACCTGGGAACGCACCTTTACCGAACCCAACGCATGCATGAAGGGGCTGACCTCGCCACTGTTACCGCTGAGATCACAGCTGCTTGGAACCTCGAACTCTCAGTGTTGCCGGCAACCTGCGACCATCTGCGCACGATGGTGACTCTGGCTGCCGATGACCCTGCCGGAAGCAACACAACGATCCTGGCGGCCGGAACCGAAATTAGTTTTCAGGAGTACTTCGTCCAGCGCCACCACTCCGTACCCATCGCAAACGTTCGATTCGACGGCGCGGAGGATTCGAAGCCCGCGCCAGGTGTTCTTGATGCAATCGAGTCGGCCAACCTCATCGTCATTGCTCCTTCGAATCCGCTTGTGTCGATCGCACCAGTTCTTGCCGTACCCGGAATCCGTGAGGCACTCGTGCGGCGTCGCAAGGACGTCATCGCAGTCTCACCAATCATCGCTGGCGCCGCGCTGAAGGGACCTGCCGATCGAATGCTCGCCGAATTGGGCCACGACGCTTCGGTTCTTGGAGTTGCCGCCCTCTACAAGGAATTTGCGGGCACGCTTGTGATCGATTCTGCCGATGACTCCCACAAATCGGCTGTCGAATTGCTTGGATTGAATTGCATCGTGACTGAAACCATTATGAGTAAACCCGGGGTTTCAAAATCCTTAGCTCGAACTGTGCTTTCAGGAGCCACAACATGAGTCGCATGGAGATCTTTGGCATCGAAGGCATCGGCGAGATCCACGCCGGTGACGATCTCGCAGCAATCATTCACGAAGCTTCGTTGAGTTCGGCGGACACAACGTTGATCGATGGCGATGTCCTGATTGTCACTCAAAAGATTGTGTCCAAGGCCGAGGACCGGCTCGTCGCCATCGACCCCAGCGATCCACTCAGCCACAAGCCTCTCGTCGAACGCGAATCCGTTCGAATTCTTCGCCGCCGCGGGGACTTGATTATCAGCGAAACCGAGCACGGTTTCATTTGCGCAAACGCTGGTATTGATCTCTCGAATGTCGAAAGCGGGTGGGCGGCTTTGCTTCCTGTCGATTCCGACCGCTCAGCTCGGAGGATTCGCGACGGATTGCGCCATCGATTCGGTGTCGATGTGGCGGTAATCATTTCCGACACTTTTGGCCGCCCGTGGCGCAGAGGTGTCACCGACGTTGCCATCGGCTGCGCAGGAGTCGCCGGAATCATTGATCTGCGCGGTACTCCCGATGCTCTTGGCCGCGAAATGCACGTCACTGAAGTCGCTGTCGTCGATGAACTCGCTGCTGCCGCTGAGCTGGTCATGGGCAAGTCCACCAATATCCCTGTCGCAGTCGTTCGCGGCGCTGACCCGACATGGCTGCGTGATGGAAGCGTCGCCGAGGAAATCGTGCGTTCTTCTGCCGATGACCTCTTCCGCTAAGAGATCGAGTCGTCCCTCAATGACCGACCCAGAGATTCCCCCCGTCGATAACCCACCTCCTGCAGCGCCGCCTCCCCCACAACTCGGACTGCTCGGCCCTCCCCGACCCAATGGCCTCGTGCCAGATTTCGCCAAAGTGCCTGCAGCGTTTGCATCAAGAATCGCAATGACTGTTTCGTGTACCGACGCCGACGACCTTCCACGCGTCCCCAATGCCGGCGAGATCATCGATCATCCGCTTGGTCCGGTTCAGGTCATGCATAACGGGGTTCTCGTTGAAGATGGCTGCTACTACGGAGATCTAACAGGTGAAATCATCCGATGCCTCCGCGGAATTCATGAACCACAAGAAGAAGTTGTCTTTTCCGCAATCATGGAACGGCTCGCCGAGACCCGTCCCGACGATCGCCCACCGACGATGATCGAACTCGGCAGTTTTTGGGCCTATTACAGCCTGTGGTTCCTGCATAACTTTCCCGAAGGAAACTCGATCTGCCTCGAACCCGATGCCCATCACCTTGAGGTAGGTAAACGCAACTTCGCAATCAATGGCCGCAATGGCACGTTCATTAATGCCGCTATCGGCATCGGTGGCGGCTCAATTCGCGGATTCATTACCGAAACCAATCCCAACCCGATTGATCTCCCTTCACACGACCTCGATTCACTTTTGGCCGCGTGTGAGATTGAACAGGTCGATGTCCTGCTTTCCGACATCCAAGGAGGCGAGGTTCCCCTTCTCATTCGTGCGAGCGAGCGACTCCGTCAAGGAGCGGTGCGCTTCCTCGTTGTCAGTACCCATGACCTCTCGATCACTGGCAGCGCGACCACCCACCAACAGGTGCTCGACATCTTGTTGTGGTCTGGCGCACACGTCATCGCAGAACACTCCGTCTCTGAGTCCTACAGCGGAGACGGCTTGATTGTGGCGTCATTCGATCCACGCGACCGAGATATGACTGTCGATCTTTCCTATAACCGAAGCAGAGACTCACTTTTCGGTGAGTGGGAGCCCCGGGCAGAGAGCTACCGGATTCAACTTCACGAAACAAAGGCGAAGCTCGAGGAACTCGAGTCCCTCCTGCCCATGCGTCTACGTCGAAAATTCCTCAACGTTTGGAACGCACTGAAGAACTGAGACTTACGCCTGCGTTCGAAACCAATCGAGCGTCGCCAGTGCTCCAGCTTCGAGTGTCGTCTGAGGCGACCAACCGAGCTGCTTGCCAGCGAAGCCCGGGTTCAAAGCAGACCGAGCAAGCTCACCAGTTCGTGCCGCTTCGTAGGTCGCCTCCGTTGCCACCCCGGCCGCAACGGCCATTGCTCGATACAAACTGTTCACCGAGGTCTCAACGCCGGTGCCGATATTGCAGAGAACTCCATCGCCGCTATCTGCAGCACGTACGAATGCATCGACGACGTCATCGACATATACGAAATCGCGGGTTTGTTCGCCGTCGCCAAAAATTCGACAGCCCTCGCCGCGAAGCAAACGGCCAGCAAAGATTGCGACGACTCCGGCTTCTCCGTGTGGATCCTGACGAGGCCCATAGACATTCGCGAGGGCCAGCGCCACGTAGTTAAGGCCATGAAGAAAGCGAAAAGCGTAGAGGTAGTCGTCAATAACTTTCTTGGCGACGCCGTAGGGCGAAATGGGATGCTGCGAATGCTGCTCATCGACGGGAAGATCTGCCGGCAATGGATCGCCATAGATCGTTCCGCCACTTGAAGCCACCACGACTTTTCGGGCTCCCGCCAACCGCGAGCCTTCAATAACGTTCAGTCCACCAATGACATTCACCTCAGCGTCAAAAAGTGGTCGTTCCACCGAGACTCGTACGTCGGCTTGTGCCGCCAGGTGGAACACGACATCGGGCGCTGCCGAAACCAATGCAGCAGGGATCTCGGACGACCTGACATCCAACTCCACGAATTCGAAACGCTCACCGGTAGAGCGAGCGCCTTCGAGATTTTGAAGACGTCCTGTTGCCAAGTTGTCGATGACCGTAACTGAATGACCTTCAGCAAGGAGTCGATCGGTCAGTGTGGAACCGATAAATCCGGCTCCGCCGGTAACAACTGCGCGCATCGTTAGTCGCTTTCAGGTAGTCGGGCGCCAGTCAGTTCGGACTGGGCTGGAACTTCTACATCTGCGCCGACGACGGTCAGGTTGCTGATGTGGGAGTCGGGACCAACTCGCGCACCGCTGGCAATGATGGAGTCGTGAATTCGAACTCCGGGGCCGATGGTCACCCCATCCATCAGGATTGAGTTACGCACAATCGTTCCGTTTCCGATAACTACGTCGGCTCCGAGCACTGAGTTCTCGACGATTGCCGAAGAATCGATTTCATCGGATGGTAGGACTGCGACTTCATTCGCCCTCACCCCATCGATGAGGTCAAGTTGCGCGCGCAGATAAGTGTCGGGCGTACCCGCATCGATCCAATACGCATCGCTATGCAGCGCAAAGAGGCTCTCGTCGGCCACCATCGCCGGAAAAGTTTCTCGTTCAATCGAAACCTTACGATCAGACGCGATGCGGTCGAGAACTGAGGGCTCAAGTACATAGGTGCCTGCATTGATCCAATTCGTTGGAGCAGTTCCAGGCGCAGGCTTTTCAACAAATTCGATAACCCGACCCTCGTCGTCGATCGGAACCACGCCGTATCGCGACGGATCTTCGACTGGCGTTAACGCAATCGTTCCCTCGGCGCCGTGGCTCTTGTGGAAGTCCCACAACTCAGCAACATTGAGATCGGTCAGCACATCGCCGTTCACCACAATGAACGTGTCGTCAATCCCGGCAGACAGCGCTGCAAAGCGAACAGCGCCCGCAGTATCGAGTGGCTCGGGTTCAACGGCGTAATGGAGGAGGACCCCAGCGCAGACACCATCGGGATACGCGCCGATAAAGGCATCGGGTCGATAGCCCAGCGAAAGGACGGCCTCAGTCACGCCATATGACCCAAGCACATCTACCACCCTTTCGATCATTGGAACGCGAACAACCGGGAGCATCTGCTTCGGGAGATCATTTGTGAGGGGGCGCAGACGAGTGCCGAAACCTCCGACGAGAACAACGGCTCTCACTGTCCCGCCGAAACCGTTGTGGCCGTGGTCGGAGCAGTGTCAATCCCGCCTGCTGCGATCGTCGTTGGGGAACCATTTGCGGGCGCTGCTGGGTCAATTGTTGAGACTGTTGGGTCGAGCGTGACCGTGGTCGGATCGATGTTGAGGTTCGGCGCGTCTTCCGGCATCCGAGCGATGACCACCAGCACAATGCCAATAATCACCGCAGCCACAACAGAAAGAGGAAACGCCAGCTTGCGCTTCGGACGGGGTTCGGCCTGACCACTCTCTCGGGCCAGTCGGGCGGTCTTCTTGGCCTGAGATGCTTTACCCATAGGTCAGCAATGTTAGCGGTCGGTGCCCTTGTGCCCGGTCAGAGTCTGTTCAGCGTCGCGAACGACGCTGGTCGATCAATTCGGCAAACAGATTCTCGTAGGACTCAGCAACTGCGGCCGGTGACGCCCATCGCTCGACAAAGAGTCGCCCCGACGCCCCCATCCTCTCGGAACGCTCACGATCATCGAGAAGTTCGGCCAGCGCGGCGCGAAATTCAGCGGGACTATCGGGCGGAACAGCGATGCCAGCACCGGCACGTTCAATGGTTCGTTCTACTTCGGTGCCCGCATCGACGCTGGCCACAATTGGTCGCCCTGCCGCAAGGATGGAATACAACTTTGACGGGACACTCGACCAGGCCAAGCCTGCTCGAAGTGGCACAACATGAAGGTCTCCAGCAGCCAAAACTTCCGGCAGACGTTCAATTGGCTGCATGTCAATGAATCGCAGGTTGGAGAGATTCGCCGCTTCGCGCTCTAGACCGGGTCGTGCCGATCCACCTCCATTAATCACAAACACAACATCAGGCCGAGATGCCTCAAAGGACCGGGCAGCGTCGAGCACAAGATCCAGCGACTGCGAGAACCCGACGTTCCCCGCATACATCACAACGGTCTTGCCGATCAGCCCGTAGTCCTCGCGATAGGAATTCTCCCGCGCAGTTGGCCGAATCGCGTTGGTATCGACGAAATTTGGGATGACACGAACTTTTGCCGCTTGAAGTTCGGCCCGGTCGCCTTCGAGACCAATCGTGATCTTGGCGCGTACGTTCGCAGCTAAATCATCGGAAAGAACCGTTACCGCGTCGGACATCCGGTAGCTCGCTCGTTCGAGCGCTCGGGCTCCTCGAATCACGCGATTACCCGTGAGAAGTCCGAGTTCGATCGCCACATCAGGGAAGACATCCTGGATGTTGAAAACCAGAGGCACACGCCTTGCTGTTGCCACCATCCGCCCAGCCAAACCCAGCGTTAGGGGCGGCGACATCGCCAACACGGCATCGGGCCGCACGCGACTGAACGTTCCGACGATTGTTGCGAGCGCGGTAAAGCCACCGAACGCGAGCGCTCGGGCTGGGATGTTGCGCTTATCAGTGGGAAAGGGATGCACACGGCTGATACAGCCCCACTCGGTGCGCTCTGTGCGAACAAGTTGACCTTCCCATCCGGGGTCAATCGCGTGGTGCTGATACCAAGGTAACGAGGTCACTACGTGCAAGCGGTGTCCACGTGCGATGAGTTCATGAGCAATTCGCGACATGACAACACCTGTCGGCGCGACATCGGGATCAAAATGGGGACAGATAACGAGAAGATTCACCGGTTCTCCCGGTAGACGGAAAGGAGAGACTGCGCAGAAACCGACCATGCAAAGTGCGTCACACGATCGAATCCGCGTCGAACAAGCACGGTACGTCGCGCGGGGTCTTCGAAGAGAGCGCCCAGAGCAGTCGCCCAACCTGCCACATCAATCGGATTGACGAACTCGGCGGCATCTCCTGCAACTTCTGCCAATGCTCCTGCATCGCTGGCCACAATCGGGCACCCCCGACTCATCGCCTCAAGCAGTGGCAGGCCGAACCCTTCATAGAGGGATGGGAACGCCATCATCGTCGCCGTTCGGAAAAGGAGATCAAGATCGGACTCGGGCACTCGACCTGTACGAATCACTTTGGATTCGAGCCCATAGGCCTCGATCGTTGATTGAACAACCGAATCGCTTGATCCTGCACCACCGGTGAAAACCAATCGCAACTCGTCGTGCCGCTCAGCGATCCGAGCAAACGCCGCGACCAACGTCGCGTGGTTCTTATGCGCGTAGGTGATGGCTGGATAGATGATGAACGGATGATTCTCCAGATCGAGGCGGCTGAGGAGTTCTCGTAATCGTTGCGCATCAAATGCTGCACCCGGGTCGGCAATGCCACACGGAACAATTCGAATCCGTTCGGCAGGCAGACCAACTCGATCGATTGCGTCGTTGGCCACATAGCGAGAAAGACACACCACGAATTCGGCTCGCCTCAATGACCGAGGAGCGATGAATCGGATGTAGGAACCCTTTATGAGTCCGAATCGCTCAGGATTCGCCAATGGCTGCAGATCGTGCAGCGTCAGAACTCCCGGAATACTTCGAACTGCTGGCATGGTTCCGCCGGCGTGATGCACAAGCGCACATCGGTCGACTCGTGATCGAATCGCTAGCCATGAGGACTCAGCGATGACTCTAAGCACCCGCGATGAACCTGAAACTGGAGCAACAACAGTTGTGAATCTCGAAACGATTTCGGGATGCGCCGAGCTAAACCGTTTATTCACATAGAGAATCACTTCGACGTCGTCGGCACCCAAGTCGGCGAGTGCAGACAGAAGTCGAACGGTGTACTCCTCGCTGCCACCGACCTCGCCGGGAACTAGCCAGAGGAGATTGACTCCGACGCGTCGACGCAAGGAGCCAGTCATGTCATCGCCTCTTCGTAGGCCGACTGCAGAGCTTTTGCAGTCTTCTCCCAACTAAAGAGTGAAGTCGCTCGATCCAGTCCGGCACGACCCAGGCGATCGCGCTCTGCATCGTCGGCAAGAAGCCGATCAATTTCTGCTCGGAGGGCATCAACATCGGATGGATCAACAACCACTCCGCAATCGCCAACGACTTCTTCGGTCGATGTTCCGGAAGAAGTAATCACTGCTGTGCCCTGTGCCATCGCCTCGAGTACGGGCAATCCGAAGCCTTCCTGACGACTTGGGAAGATGAAAAGTTCCGCCGCAGCCTGCAATTGTGACAGCGTCTCGGGTTCGACGAACCCGACCCGAACAACGCGAGAGCCAAGTCGCCCAAGTTGATCGTCGATCTGCTCGTTCCACCCCTCGGGGCCAGCTAAGACGAGCGTCACGTCACGATCCTCGATGCCTTCAAATGCAGACAGCAACACTGGCAAATTCTTTCGCGGCTCGATGGTTCCGGCCCACAGCACATAACGGCCGGCGATCCCCAACCGAGAACGCATTGCCGTAATCGCTGAGGACTCAACCTCTTGCGGGTCAATACCCCATGGCACCAGTCGGATCTTCTTGGGATCAAAGCCGTTGTCAATGCACTCGTCGATCGTTGCTTGTGATGGACACACCACGATGCTTGCATCACGTCGAGCAAGATCAATCGCGCGCCGAAAGAACGAAACGCCGCGACGTGTGAATTGTGAAGGATCACGAAGAAATGCGAGATCATGGACGGTCACAACGATCGGTGCCGTCGCCGGTGGCATTGCCATCCCGGTTGCGTGGATCACGTCGACCCGCCCAGTGGCATGTTCCACGTCTGGCCAGCGGAGCCGATGCCACGACTCGTAGAGCGCCAACCTCGGGAGAGGGAGCTGCTTCACCTCAATCGAGGGTCTCCATGAAGATGGCGGAGGCTGCCGATGACGCGCGCTGACGCCGACGAGTTCGAGAGAGGTGAATCGCTGAAGAGCGCTAACGCTCCCAAGGGCGGCTCGGGCCGTGCCGCCGGGGACGGCGTGCCAACACTGCTCGAGGGTGATCGCAACCCGACGACATCGCTCCATGGGCGAACCAGTCTCCCACGGCGCTGGCGGGTCCCCCGTCATCACCGCCAGGCCAACCCGAGAGATGCCGTGGTGGTCAGTAGGGTGAGCGAATGGAGTTTGTGCCTGACACCGCCTTCTGGAACGACCGCAAGGTCCTCGTCACCGGAGGTCGTGGTTTCCTCGGCCAAGCAGTTGTCGATCAGGTGCGCAACCGGGGCGCCCGAGAACTCTTCACACCATCAAGTGCCGAGTACGACCTGCGGGACCGCAATGCAGTTCGCCAACTCTTTGCCGACACGAGACCAGATCTCGTTATTCACCTCGCTGCCCGAGTGGGTGGCATCGGCGCCAATATGGAACGCCCTGCAGAGTTGTACCTCGACAATCTCCTCATGGGCACTTACGTCCTCGACGAAGCCCACCTGCAGAACACTCCAAAGACCGTGATGGTTGGAACGATTTGCTCGTATCCGAAATTCACACCCGTCCCATTTTCGGAGGACTCGCTCTGGCAGGGTTACCCCGAGGAGACGAACGCCCCATATGGCATCGCGAAACTCGCGCAACTCGTTCAAGTGCAAGCCAACCGAGCTCAGTACGGACAAGATGCCATCTACCTCATGCCCACCAATCTCTACGGGCCTCGCGACAAGTTTCATCCCGCTGTCTCGCATGTGATTCCTGCCCTCATCAAGAAGGCCGTCGACGCAAAGGAATCCGGCGCCGAATACCTCGAGGTTTGGGGAACTGGTTCAGCGAGTCGCGAATTCCTCTTTGTCGATGACGCTGCCGAGGGGATCGTGCTCGCCTCGGAGTTTTACAACAGTGACCAACCAGTCAATCTCGGCGCCGATCGGGAACTCCCCATTCGAGAACTCGTCGAAATCATTGTGAATCTGGTCGGATTTGAGGGCGAGGTTCGTTGGGATACCACCAAGCCCGATGGCCAACCCCGACGAGGCGTCGATGGCTCCCGGGCTCGCGACCAATTCGGTTTCAACGCCGGCACAACATTCGATGATGGCCTGCGACAAACCCTCGACTGGTTTCTCGCCAATCGGCAAGAAGCCGAAGCCCGCCCCATTTAATGATTTAGCCGCAGGTCTGGCCCTCGGGCACCTGCGGAATGAATTCGCTCAATGTGGTCGTCGTGATTGGCTGCGTCGTGGACGTGGTTGCCATTGTCGACGAGGTTGCACCCGGTCGAACAGTTGAGGAAGTCGAAGCAACAGTGGTTGTTGTCGTCAGGAAACTCAGATCGGGGACTTCGCTTGGCGACGGAATCGGACGCAATCCGCGAAACACATCAAACATCGGCTGAGAAGCAGCCACGTTGAGTTCAAGAACACTTGCCGCTCCCTTAAATGTTCCCGTGGCTACTGGGGTGAAACTCACGAGCGAATCGGGTTCGAATGTGCGGAATTGCGATCCGAGGTCGACAAGATCCTGAATCTTGAATTCAGTGTCAAGTGTGACGTTCCTCTGGCCAATCTCAAGGAATTCCTTGAGAACAAAGGGGTTACGGACGCCCTGAGTAACCGCTTTCTTCAGCGCGGCACGAATGAACTGCTGCTGGCGAGTTACACGACCGAAATCGCTCGTGGGATCTTTTTCCCATGTCCTCATATTGTCTCGAGAGATTTCAAAATGACGTGAACGCGCGAAGGCAAGCGCCTGCTCACCGCTGAGCAACTGACACCCAGGCTCATACTGGAACAAACCGGTGGCTTGATCGCGAGACGGGAAGTTGAAGTAGACCGGAACGCCATTAACAGCTTTGACTAACGCTTCAAATCCTTGGAAGTCGATCATCACATAATGGTTGATCGGAATGTCAAAGTTCTGGTTAATGGTCTGAATGAGTCGTTCAGGACCACCAAGCGCAAGTGCTGAGTTGATGCGACCTTGTCCACCACCTGCGATATCAACCCAAAGATCTCGAGGAAGCGAAAGAAGTGACGCCTGTTGAGTTTTTGGATCGACCCTCAAGATCATGATGGTGTCGGTATTGAGTGACTTGCTGCGCCCCCGAAGTACCGGGTCACCTTCGGCCAGGCCCATACCGTCATCGATTCCGACTAACAAAATGTTCATCGGTTCGCCCGGAGCACTTGGGGCCTCGAGCGAGGTACCAACGTCGACTCGAGGGAGCGCACTGGCTTGGTTGTAGGCCCACGCCAAACCACCTGCCGCTACCAGGCAGGTAAAGACAACGAAGACATTGAGTGAGAGCAGCAGCCGTTGGGGCCACGTGCGGGAGGGGCGACGCACAGCCTGAAGACTACCGGAGGCCCCCCAATAGAGGGCGTCAGCCCCATTCGAAGTACATCTCTCGCCGTAGGCTCACACAATCGTGAACCTTTCAACCATTGCAGCCCAGCGAATCGAACCGCTTGCAGTTGTCGGCGGCATGGTCGCGTCCGGACTCGTGGATGTCACTTCTGATCTCTCAGCCTTGGATTCAAATGGGTGGTGGGCAGTCGTCCTTCCCTTTGAAGGTGTCCCCACGTGCGCCCGCTTTGAGCGTCGCCGTCCGACCGCATCGCTTCCTCGCCCTTCACAACCTTGGATCGGACCTCCTTCTGATTCGTGGTCGTCATCACTTTCTCGACCGGAGTTCTCTGAGCGCGTCGCGCGTATTCGTGAGTCGATTGCAGTTGGCGATGTCTACCAAGTGAACCTCACACGTCGGCTTTCAGCGCCACTTCCCGATAACGCGTCAATGTTGGCATTAGGCGAACAACTCGCCAATGGCAACCCCGCACCATTTCAAGCAGTCATCGAGCTTCCCGAAGTTGGCATTCGCATTGCGTCTGCCTCCCCTGAATTGTTTCTCACTCGCGATCAATCGCGAGTGAGATCTGCCCCGATCAAAGGGACCACTTCAACCGGCGGTGATTTCAGCGAAAAAGATTGCGCGGAGAACATCATGATCGTTGATCTGGTTCGCAACGACCTTGGTCGGGTCTGTAAACCAGGAACTGTTGTCGTACCAAACCTTCTTGAACGACAACATCACCCAGGACTCGATCATCTCGTCAGCACAGTCGAGGGCGAATTACGCCCCGGCGTCACTTGGTCCGATCTCATCGACGCAACGTTTGCTCCGGGATCAGTCACAGGCGCACCCAAGATCGCTGCGATGAAACATATTCACGAACTTGAACCCGTGGACCGCGGTATTTACTGCGGCGCTATCGGTTGGGTCGACGCAGACCGCTCCATCGGTGAACTCAACGTTGCGATCCGAACCTTTTGGGTTGAGCAGAATCAACTGTGTTTCGGAACAGGCGGCGCAGTCACGTGGGACTCGACTGCTGACGACGAATGGGCCGAGACTGAACTCAAGGCTGAGCGACTCATTGCGCTTGCCTCCGATGCGCCGACATGACCACTCATTCAATGTGGCTCAATGGACAACTTGTCGATGATGCAACACCAGCGCTCTCTGCAAACGATCACGGGTTCCTGCTCGGCGACGGAGTCTTTGAAACGTTGATCATCCGTGACGGTGCACCAGTTCTTCTTGGTCGACATCTCCGCCGGCTTCGCAAAGGCATCGACCGTCTTCTGATTGCAAACACACCAACCGATGAAGAACTCAGTGCTGCACTTTTTCAGCTCATCGAATCGAACAACATCGATACCGCACGAGCGCGAATCACAATTACGCCTGGTCCAGGATCATCTCCGCGAGATCGCGGCACACAACCACTTACGGTCATCTCTACATCACCACTCCAGCAAATGCCATTGTCGGTTTCGCTGTGCACCGTTCCATGGACTCGCAACGAGCGCTCTCCGCTTGCCGGAATTAAATCAACCAGTTGGGGCGAAAACGCTTCCATCCTCCGATTCGCTGCAACAAATGGTTTTGATAACGCAATTCTTTGTGACAGCACCGGTCGCCTAAGCGAATGCACAACCTCAAACTTGTATTTGGTGATCGACGACCACATCGTGACGCCATCAATCGAGAGCGGGTGCCTTCCCGGCATCATCCGAGAGGTTCTCATCGACGAGCAACTCGTGAGCGAACGAGACCTCGTTCCGTCGGACCTTGAACTCGCAACTGAGGTTTTCATCACCTCGTCAACAACCGGCATCATGCCCGTGCATTGTGTTGACGAGCACGCCTACGCAACTCCTGGACATCGAACCTCCGCTGCAAAGGAAGCGATTGAGCGGCTGTCCAACCTCTAGAAGAGGCTCAGCCCAAGAGCCGAGCGTGGACGATGTCACCAACCGTTACCGCAACGACCCCGACGTTTCCGTCGCAGTCAACAAGCAACTGTCCGTCGTCAGCAATGGCGATTGCTCGGCCCTCGAAGAATCCGTCGGAACGTTCGACACGCACGTCGCGCCCAAGGGTTGCTGATGCTGCTCGAACTTCATCAAGGAATTCAGCTCGTTCGCTCTCGGTGGTGATTGCGTTGAGATGACGGTCGTAATGGCGCAGCCACGCGACAAGAACGTCCTCACGGTCAACGGACTCTCCGGTGAGGTGATTCACCGACGCCGCAGTTGCCGCCAGTTCCTCGGGAAGTTCGGCGGGCCAGTCAAGGTTGAGTCCCATTCCCACCACCACCGCATCGACGCGCCCATTGACGACGTGCGACTCAGCCAAGATGCCGGCGAGCTTTCTGTCGGCCAAAGGCCCGTCGGCCACAACGAGATCGTTGGGCCATTTCAGTCCCGGCCGAACTCCGGCAACCTCGTCGACCGCATCGACCGCGCCAAGACCACAGGCCAGCGTCAGGAGGAACAGGTTCTCTGGGCCCACAACCGGCCGCAGAAGCGCTGAGACAAGCAATGACGCCCCAGCAGGGGCTATCCATGCCCGGTCCAGCCTTCCCCGGCCCGCCGTTTGGTGGTCGGCCACGAGAACAAGGCCCTCGGGCACCCCTTCGGCGGCAGCCGCAAGGAGGTCTCGATTGGTCGAACCGGTCTCGGCCACCCAACGCACATCGGCGAATCGGGTGCCCGGGACCTCAGAAGTGGCGAAGGACCTGTTCACGCGTGCCACCATAGGGCGTGCTTAAAAAGATCCTCATCGCCAACCGCGGCGAAATCGCAGTCCGTGTCATCCGCGCCTGTCAGGAAATGGGCATCGCCACCGTGGCGGTGTACTCAGATCTCGATCGTGACGCCCTCCATGTGCGCCTCGCCGATGAGGCCTACGCACTTGGCGGCACGACCGCAGCCGAGAGCTACCTGAACACCGAACTTATTCTTGATGTCATCGAGCGCAGCGGTGCCGACGGTGTACACCCTGGCTACGGCTTCTTCTCCGAGAACACCGACTTCGCTCGCGCTATCACCGAGCGCGGTGTCACATTCATTGGTCCGCCTCCTGGCGCGATCGAAATCATGGGCGACAAAGTCTCCAGTCGTATTGCGGCACAGGCTGCAGGAGTTAATGGAGTTCCCGGTACGACCGAATTCCTTAACGATGCATCCGAGGTCATCGCATTCGGCAAGGCACACGGTTGGCCTGTCGCCATCAAGGCCGCCTATGGCGGTGGCGGACGCGGTATGCGCGTTGTTCGCAGCGAAGACGAAGCAGCCGAAGCATTCGATTCCGCACGAAGTGAAGCGCTTAAGGGCTTCGGTCGCGATGAGTGCTACGTCGAGCGCTACCTCACGTGGCCTCGCCACATTGAAATGCAGATCATCGGCGATACCCACGGAAATTGTGTCTGGATTGCCGAACGCGATTGTTCTGCACAGCGTCGCCATCAGAAGCTCGTCGAAGAAAGTCCGGCACCGAACTTTCCGCCCGAGATTCGTCAAGCAATGGGTGAAGCAGCAGTCACCGTCGCGAAAGCATGTGGCTACTTCAACGCTGGCACCGTCGAGTTCCTTTTCCAAGACGGCGAGTTCTACTTCCT
>SYBH01000099.1 GCA_005787345.1 Actinomycetota bacterium | reverse complement strand
TCGTGGCCGAGGTCTTCACCGGCATGCCGGGCATCTTCGTTCCTGTCGAAGACACCGTGGAATCGTTCGAGCAGCTCGTCAACGGCGACCTCGACGATCTTCCGGAACAGGCATTCCTCAACGTCGGCGATGCCGACAGCGCCCGTGCCAAGGCACGCGAACTCGAGGCCAACGCCTGATGCCTCTGGCCGTCGAACTCGTTTCTCCTGAGCGCACATTGTTCTCGGGTGACGCCACCATGGTGCGTGCGCGCACCGTGGGTGGTGGCGATATCGCGTTCCTCGCTGGACATGCTCCGTTTGTCGGTGCGCTAGCCGTCAGCACTGTCGAGATCACCCTTGTTGAAGGTGGCAGTGAAAAGGCCGCCGTGCATGGTGGCTTCATCGAGGTCAGCGATGACCACGTGAAGATCCTTTCCGATCTCGCCGAGATGGCATCGATGATCGACGTTGAGCGTGCTCGCAAGGCACAGGAAAGGGCCCAAGCGGCCGCCCAAAACAACGATGACGACGAAGCCATGGCGGCACTTGCTCGTGCTTCAGCCCGACTCGTCACGGTCGAAGGCTTCCATTAAGCCATTTCGTGCGCGCACAATCTGAATCGTTGAATGGGGCGCCTTCGGGCGCCTCATTCGCGTCTGGAATGCCAAACTTTTGAGTCAGATTATTTTCATTCACTAGGTAGGGATTCCGAATACGGTCACGGCCATTGGTCGCAAAGGATTCGAAGGCGCAATCCTGACTACTAGTCGCCGATGACGATGTTCTCGATACCGATTGCGGGTTCGGGATAGGTCATATTGAGCGACTCAAGCTTGTCGATGAGGAGCTGGGAAATCACTAGGTTTCGATACCACTTGCGATCAGACGGGATGACATACCAGGGGGCGTCCTCGGAGGAAGTTTCTGCGATCGCCTGTTCATAGGCACCGGTGTAGGCGTCCCAATGGGCCCGCTCGGCGAAATCGCCGTGTTCGAATTTCCAATGCTTCGCGGGGTTATCGAGCCGCTCCTGCAGCCGCTCGCGTTGTTCGTCTTTCGAGATGTGCAGGAACAGTTTCACGATGGTCGTACCCTCGTCGGCCAGCATCTGTTCGAAGCCGCGGATGTGTTCGTAGCGACGTTCCCAAACACTCTCAGGAACAAGATCGTTCACGCGAACAACGAGGACATCTTCATAGTGGCTGCGATTGAAGATAACGATTCGGCCGTTGCGGGGCGTGTGTTCGTGGACTCGCCACAAATAATCGTGCGCTAATTCGACGTCGTTGGGACGCTTAAAATCTTTGACCTTTACGCCAACGGGGTTGATGGTGCGGAAGACGTGCTTGATCGTTCCGTCTTTGCCGGAAGTGTCCATTCCTTGCAAGATGATGAGCATCTTGTGCTTCGACTCGGCATAGAGCATTGCTTGGAGATCAGCGAGTTGTTCATTTAGTGAAGGGAGCAAGTCGGCACCCTGTTGTTTGTCGCCGCTAAAGCCATCGGTTGCGCTCGTTGACCACTTACGGAGGTCAACCTTTGTGCCTGGTTTGACTCGATACTCATCAGGGTTGATCCGGTCGAAACTCATGGTTTGTCTTTCCGGCCGCCGAGTCGGCGGCCAACCATCATGCCCAGCGATCGGGCCGCATCATCAAGGGTGGGCTTGGGCTCGCTCGATTGCGGTTCACTCGCAGCCGAATGTTCCTTCGCGGACGAAACTGGTGTGGTCGTCGAACGTCCGGTCACCTTAGCGAGTCCGCTCCCGACGACTTTGCCCGCTTTACGTCCGTGCTCTTCGAATCGATCGCCCCGAGCAGCGTCGGCCTGTTTTGTCCCGCGGTCGATGCCACGTGCGGTGTTGAGCCCGAGCGACAGGATGACGAAGCCGATCCATGTTCCCACCACGAAGAATCCGATGGTCCAGGCCCAACCTTTGTCGGTTCGCGGAGTGCCGAGCAGCATGAACAGCACGATGACGATCAGGATGCCAATGAGAAGGGAAAGTCCGGCGGCGATCCAGAACATGACATCTCGCCAGAATGGTGGGCTGTAGGCGCGCAAGGTGCTCGAGCGCTTTGTGCGGGAACGCGACGAAGGGGCCACGGAAGAACCGTAGCCCCCTCGATCGGAGTGTTCAGGTTGTTGCTTGCTCAGACCAGATCGAGATGCAGCATCTTGATGGCGTTGCCACGAACAATCTTGTAGAGCGTCTCGTCGTCAAGGTCAACGGACATCTCGCGAACGAACTGTTCGGTGTGGGGCCACGTCGAGTCCGAGTGGGGGTAATCGGTTTCGAACGTGACGTTGTCGACGCCGATGTCCTCAAGATTCTTCAGACCGAAGTTGTCACGGAAGAAACAGGCGTAGACCTGACGACGGAAGTAGAACTCGGGCGGTTCGCTGACGATTGCGGGGTCGAATGCCCAGCCGCGGAATTCCGACCACACGTTATGGGCCCGCTCAAGGAAGTACGGGATCCAGCCCATCTGCGCTTCGGAATACGCCAACGTGATGTTCGGGAAGCGGGGAAGGATGCCGGAGAAGATCCAGTCGGCGAGTGACGACATGCCTTGGTTGAAACTCAGCGTGGCCTGAACTGCTGCGGGTGCGTCAGGCGAGGTTGCTGGCATGCGCGAGGAGGAACCGATGTGCATGTTGATCACGGTTTGGGTGTCGTTGCATGCCTGGAAGAAGGGGTCCCATTCGCCGGAGTGAATAGTGGGCAGGCCGAGGAAGTGCGGTACCTCGGAGAAGCACACTGCATGGACACCGCGTGCGGCATTGCGGTAGATCTCGGCAGCAGCGAGCTGGGGATCCCACATCGGAACGATGATGAGCGGAATGAGACGGCCCTTGCCGGCACCGCCACACCATTCCTCAACCATGAAGTCGTTATAGGCCTGCACACAAAGCAGAGCGAGTTCCTTGTCCTTTGCTTCAGCAAAGGTCTGTCCGCAGAAACGAGGGAAGGTGGGGAAGCACAATGAAGCTTCAGTGTGGTTTGCGTCCATGTCGGCAAGACGTGCGGTTTGATCCCAGCATCCCTTGCGCATTTCTTCATACGTGACCGGAAGCATTGTGCGCTCCTCGGCATCGAAGCCAACGGCGGTGATGATGCGACGCATTGGGACTTTGAGGTCTTCGTAACACCAGAAGTCGGCGAACTTTCCACCAGGGCTGTTGTCGCCGACAATGTCGAACGAGTAGTTCATGCCGTCGAACTTGAGGTTGTCGACGCGCAAGCGCTCGAGGCGAGGACCAACGTCGAGATACTTCTTGGGAAGGCGACTCGTCCAGACATCAGCTGGTTCGATGATGTGATCATCGACAGAAACGATCTTCGGGATGACGCGCTTGGTGTCGGCCGAAGCGGGATTGGGAGCGGTGATGGTCATGGCTCTCCTCGAGGGCGCAGGTATCGGGGCTAGTCCCCGTACCGAGAACTTTAGGACAGAACCTGACGACCCGTCAGGTTCTGCTCCCAATCAGTCGCGTGACGTTCGTCGCTGCTGCCGCTCAACCTGACCAACCAATGATGGAGGGCCTACGATCGCCCCTCCGGAGCGGTTGTTCCCCCTACACGGAGTCCCCATGGATCTGAACTTCACACCGGCCGAAGAGGCCTTCCGGGCTGAGGCCCGGACCTGGCTCGAGGCCAACGTCCCGGTCGGTTTGCCTTCGGGCGATACCGCCGAAGGCTTCGCCCTTCATGTCGAGTGGGAAAAGAAACTGTTCGACGCCCGCTGGTCTGTGGTGTCGTGGCCCGAGGAATACGGCGGCCGCGGTGCATCGCTTTGGGAATGGCTCATCTTCGAAGAGGAGTACTACCGGGCTGGTGGTCCACAGCGCGTGACCCAGAACGGAATCTTCCTTCTTGCTCCCACAATTTTCGAGTTTGGAACACCTGAGCAGAAGGAACGTTTCCTTCCTGCGATGGCTGCTGCTGATGATCTGTGGTGTCAGGGTTGGTCGGAACCCGATGCTGGTTCTGATCTTGCTGGCATCAAGAGCCGCGCTGCTCGCGACGACGAGCGCGGCGGCTGGGTCATTAATGGTCAAAAGACTTGGACAACTCGCGGTGCGTTCTGCAATTGGGTGTTTGGTTTGTTCCGAACCGATCCCGAAGCAGCTCGTCACAGCGGCATGACATACCTGCTCGTTCCGCTCGATGCGCCTGGCGTGACTGTGCGCGGCGTTGAGCGTCTTGATGGCGACGAAGGTTTCGCTGAGGTGTTCTTCGACGACGTCTTCGTTTCCGATGACTTGGTATTGGGTGGCGTCAACGAAGGTTGGGGCGTCGCCATGGCAACCGCATCTTCTGAGCGCGGTCTTACTCTGCGTTCACCAGGTCGTTTCTGCGCTGCTGCCGATCGTCTTGTGGATCTCTGGAAGCGTCAGGCCGCTACTGGCGAGCATGCTGAACGCGTTGCGTCGATGCGTGACGATGTTGCTCAGTCATGGATGGAAGCCGAGGCCTATCGCCTTGCAACGCTTGCGGATGTGACTGGTCTCGTAAAGGGCGTTTCGCAAGGTGCGCGTTCAAGTCTCACAAAGATCTATTGGTCCGAACTCGATGTGAATCTCAATGAAACCGCGCTTCGATTGCTCGGCCCTGTTGCCGAACTCATCGAAACCTCACCCGATGCAGTCGACGGGGGAGCGTGGATGAAGGGATTCGAGTTCGCACTGAGTGGCCCGATCTATGCGGGCACAAATGAAATTCAACGCAACGTCGTCGCCGAGCGCGTGCTCGGTCTGCCCCGGAAGTAGGCCGAGATGCAATTCGCTTTCACCGAAGATCAACTGTTGTTTCGCGACACCGTCGCTGAATTCTTTGCCAATGAATGCCCGCCGGAAAAGGTGCGCTGGTCATGGGACGACACCGTCGGTCGCGACGCGTCAACCTGGGCAGCTCTTGCCGAAATGGGCGTGATTGGCCTCACTGTTCCCGAAGTCTTTGGCGGCATGGGAATGAACGAAATCGATCTCCTTCCGATCCTGACCGAAGCAGGCCGCTACGCGTACCCAGCTCCGCTCGTCGAGACGGTTGCTGTCGTTGCGCCACTCCTTGCTGAATCAGCACCCACAGCAATTGCTGAAAAGTGGTTGCCCGGTATTGCTGATGGTTCGGTCATCGCCACAGTTCAACTCGATGGCCAGCCTTTCGTCAACGACATGCACATCGCCAACCTTTTGGTTGCGCAGCGTGACGATCGCCTGTTCGCCGTTCCCGCCGACAAGGTTCGTTCAACCCAGCAGGTATCGGTCGACGGCGCTCGTCGATTGTTCGCAGTCGAATGGGACGAAGCCGACGCCGAACTCATCGTTTCAGGCGAAGCGGGTCTGCAGGCCGCGAACCGAGCCTTCGATCG
>SYBH01000098.1 GCA_005787345.1 Actinomycetota bacterium | reverse complement strand
CAGACGAGAGGAGTTCATAGATTGCACTCATCACGTAATTCACCTGACATTCCGATTGGAAAATCAGGCTGGCTCCATGAGCAAGGTTTGTTCCCGGCCCGTAGAGACAAAACAAGTTCGGAAAGTTTGGAATAGAAATTCCGAGATAGGCCGTGGGCTCTTCGCCGAACTGTTCGCGAAGGTTGATTCCGTTTCGACCAATAATGGTCATTGGGAACAAATAGTCGTTGTGACGGAAACCGGTTGCATAAACGATGACATCGGCAGGATGATGCTCGCCGTCTTCGGTCACAACGCCATCGGCGACAACGCGCTCAATCCCGGTCTTAATGAGTTCTACGTTGGGCTTCACCAAGCACTTCAACCACGATCCGTTGTCCTGCAGCATCCGCTTTGCTGACGGCGGATAGTGCGGCATGGATTTCTCGATGAGGTCGGGGTGGCCTTCAAGGTGAGACGTGATCCAGTTTTCAAAGATCCCACGTCGCTCGAAACTGGCCTGACTAATCGAACGACCTTCCGGATCATGCCAATTCGGATCAACTCTTGATCCTTCGATACTCAATCCTGATGCTGGATAGAACATCAAAAAGCGAAACCAACGCGCATAGAACGGGAGATGACGCATCGCCCAAACATCACCGTCGGGAACGCTGCGGTGGTAATTCATATTCGGGAACATCCACTGCGCGGTGCGTTGATAAATATCGAGATGCGCAACCTCATCGGCAATGGTCGGCGCAATTTGGAATCCGCTTGCACCAGCTCCAATTTGCGCGACGCGTTTACCTGCAAGGTCAAGGTCATCGGGCCAACGGGCCGAATGAAACGAAGGCCCGTTGAACTCTTCCATGCCAGGAATATCGGGCATCCTCGGCGCATTCAGCGCACCGGTTCCACTCACGACAACATTTGCCTCAATGACATCTGTTCCGCCCTCAGGTGTTCGCACTTCGACAGACCAGGTCGCCGTTGTTTCATTCCATGTCGCCTTCAGCACCTCAGTGTTGAAGCGACACTTTTCATCCACCCGATACTTGCCCATCACCCGTTCGAAGTACGCCCGAAGTTCAGGCTGGCGACAGAAGTATTCGCTCCAATGATCTGATGGCTCGAACGAATAGCAATAGAAATGACTGCCGATGTCCACGCGCGCTCCGGGATACCGGTTGTCACGCCATGTTCCGCCGGGGCCATCGGTCTTCTCGACGATGGTGTACGGAATCCCCGCCTGATCGAGGCGAATTCCAGTCAGCAGCCCGGACTCGCCGCATCCGATCACAACGACATGGAACGCGTTGCGGACGTTCGGAGAAATCTCGTCTTTCCATGTGATTGCTCCGCTATCGGCGCCATCGAAATGAAGGTCATCGGCAAACATCGGCACAACTGCCGGATTCACCGGTGCAGCTGCCATGAAGTCCATGAGTTCTTTGACGAGTTCGGGCGAAGGCACCTGCGGTTCGGGGCAACCTGCATCTCGCCACTGTGCAATCACGGGCACGGCACGCGAACGAATCTCGGCCTGTTCATCGGCCGTCAATCCACTTTCGTAGTTATTGAGAATCGCCACACGAGGGCGAATCTCTCCCCTGATCCAGGTTGGATCGCCCGTCATATGAACCATTGAGCACATCAGTGCTGGGACACAGACGTCCTCGAGTGCTGCAGCGATGGCGGTGTCGTCATCGGCGAATGGAAGGCCAGCGTGAGGGTTTCGGTGGGTCGCCATGGCGACACTCTTCCCCATCGACGTGACCGTTGCCACTTCCGTTCAGGAACACTGAGGAACCTCGGAATGCGCCTTACCTGGCGACGGTGGTGGTGCTCCCCATGCCTGACATCGTGCCCACAACAGTGGTGGTTGAGCCTGATGCTGCCGCAGGCGCCGTGGTCGGGGCCACCGACGTCGTCGGGACCGTGCCCGTGATGGGGGTTTGGTCCTTCTTCGAACTTGAACAACCAGCCACCACCGCAGCGCTCAGGGCGAGAGCAGCGATGAACACCTTGATTCCACGTGAAGTCATGATCTGAGACTAGCGAGCAAGACGCACCAAACCGAACCGGGAACGTGACACGATCGACGGGTGCTCAGAATCGCAACTGTCAACGTCAACGGCCTCAGGGCCGCTTCCCGCAAAGGCATGAACGAGTGGCTGGCCGAGACCCAGCCTGATGTCATCACCCTCCAAGAAGTACGCGCCCCAGACGAGCTCGTGGCGGGCCTCATGGGCGATGGATGGCACATCGTCCACGCTGAATGTTCAGTGAAGGGACGGGCGGGCGTGGCTGTTGCCAGCCGACTCCCAATTACAGATTCCCGAAGTGGCGAGCACTCTGAGTCCTTCGCCGACAAGGGCCGCTGGATAGAGGCCGATATCAAGACGGGCAAGCGCAAACCATTCACCGTCATCTCCGCCTACGCCCACACCGGCGATGAAACCTCTCCCGAAAAGATGAAGGAGAAACTCGCTTGGTTCGATGCTGCGACGTCGCGGCTCACGGAACTTCGTGATGACGGTCGGCATGTTGTGTTCACCGGCGACCTCAACGTTGCCCACCGAGAAGCCGACCTCAAGAACTGGAAGGGCAATATCGGTTGCGCCGGATTCCTTCCCGAGGAACAGGCGTATTTCGACAAATGGTTCGAAGAACTGGGCTGGGTTGATGTTGTACGCGCAGCATTTCCTGACGAAGCAGGCCCGTATTCCTGGTGGTCCTATCGCGGCAAAGCATTCGACAACGATGCTGGCTGGCGAATCGACTATCAGCTTGCGAGTCCCCAACTCGCCAAGCTTGCGCAGAACCCACGTGTTGATCGCGCACCCTCATATGACACTCGCTGGAGCGACCACGCTCCCGTTGTCGTCGACTACGACATCTAACGGGTGAATCCGAGGGCAGAACAAACACGGCCGCAGCTCGTGCCGCTCTCGATTTCCCCATACTGCGGGTTTAGGAATTTTCACCAATAAATGTTCCAGCAACAAAGTCTTGGAACTTTGAAACCTTTGTTCGCCAGCGAGCGTCGAACTTTTCTTCGCGCTTCTTGGATTTTTCCATCCGTTCCGGGTGCTTGCCGTAGGCACGTTTCGCCCACGGAGAACTCGGCCGAGCGATCCGAAGTGCTCCGATGTACGCGATGGCAGGAACAGCAAGTCCAGCCACAGCTGTACCCAATTTCCCTTTCGCTGCGCAGATCGCAGCCATAGTGAGATGGACGGCAATCAGCACGAGGAGTCCAATCCGCAAACGTGATTGCTCCTGATCAACGTTGATGCCAAAGGGCGAGCCCGCAACTAGCAGCAACATCATCACTCCGGCCAGAACAAACACCGCGTCGACAGAAAGCCGGCCTTCTTCTTCCCAGTACACGTCTTGAAGATGCAAGATCAGCGCGAACTCATCCAATACAAGCGCTAACCCAATACCAAAAACGACACCCGCAGTGTTGTCCCATCCCGGCCCAACACCGCCAATCGCCACGAGTCCGCCGGCGATCATCAGGATGATTCCCGGCACGACGTGATGGATATGCACGCCGCCCACCGAGTTGTTTTTAAAAGGGCCGCGTCCTGAACGAATCATTCGCACAATAATCCGGGTAATCACAAACGTAACGATGAATGCGATCATGCACAGCAACAGCGGAAGTTTGCTCGCGCTATCGACGTTTCCGTTCCATACGGCGCCCATGGTCCTCCTCGAGAGTCTTCAGCGTAGGGGTTGAATCAGACCGAAGCGGATGATCACGGCCCCGGAGCAACCCGAACGACTGCTGCGGCGGTGAGCTTTCCTTTGCCGTCATTATCGAACAGATCAACGCGCATGAGCCCATCGGCCGGAATGCCAACAAATCGCGCCGAACTCACAATTGGCGACTGACGATTTTGCGCAAGGACGCGCACTTCCATCTCTGTAACCACGTAGGGCCGGTCACCGCCGAGTTGCTCATCGGCGAGGTCCTCTGCTGCAGCTTCAACAAGACCCGCGACCACCGCTCCTTGCATTGCGCCAGCCGGATTGAGAAGTTCCGTTCGCAATTCCGCCGCAACAATTCCTTGCGAACGATCCCGAGAAACAAATCCTGCAGCAGCCCGAAGGGTTTCTTTGAGGGGCTCTGTTGGCATACGAGTTACTGCAGCGTGGGCATCAAAGGGTGGCTTGACCGGATCTCCTTCACGGCGCGGCACCTTGGCGAAACTGATCAAGCTGCTCCCCCACTCCTCGCCACTAACAGTGAGGGGCATTTCACAAATTGCCGAACGAGCACCATTACGCAAGATCACCGCTCGAGTTTCAATAGAAACAGGAGCAGGTGCGAGTGGGAGCCGAATCACGAGATCAGAAGTGAACGCCCAATTCGTGGGGTCGTTATCGATTGTCATTCCGCCAACGACATCGATCAGAAACGCCACTGCAGCTATCGACACCGCACCTCGAGCAGCAATCTCCGGCGGAGAGGAAAGATGACCCACGAGCTGACCGTCTTCAAGAGTGAGCCGAGTCCCGAGTTTGCTTGGAACAGAAGAGATGGCGCTAGGGATATCTGTCACAACCCGACGTTAACGACTCCGAGACCACCAACGTGACAAAGTGGGCCACGGCGAAACAGGGCAAGCCGCCACCACTGAATTCACAATTGCGAACGACTGGGTACCTCACATGTTCGATCTCACTGGAAAGACTGCGCTCGTTACTGGTTCCGGCCAAGGCGTTGGCCTCGGCATCGCCCGCACGCTCATCGAGGCTGGCGCGACCGTCTACGTCAACGATCTCGTGGGCGAACGAGCTGAAGCCGCTGCTGCCGAACT
>SYBH01000097.1 GCA_005787345.1 Actinomycetota bacterium | reverse complement strand
TCGAGGTTCTCAATCGAACATGGCATGTTGAAGGGTTGGCGGTTCGCCCCGACCATCGCATGGTTGCGCACACCGGATTTCTCACTCATGCTCGATTGCTCGGCGGCTGAGCGGGAGACTGTCTTGCCCTTTCATCGGTCTGCGCGGTGAGCGTCTTCGACGTTGTACTTCTCGGCACGTTCGTGCTTGCCGTTATCGGTGGCTACCGGTTGGGATTCATTGCGAGGGTGATCTCCTGGATTGGATTGGTAGCTGGTCTCGCGCTTGCGGTTTGGCTTCTCCCAAAGTTTCTTGACCAACTTGGGTCCGCTAACCACGAACTTCTGTTGGTCCTTTCGGTTGGACTTCTTCTGGTCGGAGCGACGCTCGGGCAGGCGCTTGGATTTATCGTCGGTGGACGACTCACGCCATCGCGTCGAGACGCGACATTGGGCGTGATCGACCGAATACTCGGAGCGCTAGCCGGCCTACTCGGTGTTGTGATTATCCTGTGGCTTGTTGTCCCGGTCTTTGTTGCCACTCCGGGTTGGCTCGCAACACAAACATCCAACTCGTGGATTGCTCGCACCGTCGATAACTCACTTCCTCGACCTCCTGATGCGATGCAGGCATTGCGCACCGTCATAGGCGATGGCTCTTTCCCCGACGTTTTCGATGCCCTTCAACCATCACCAAAACTTGGCGCTCCACCTGCGTCATCCGGACTCACCATTGAGACTGCTGCAGTAGTCGCGAGGTCAGTCGTCAGGGTAGAGGGACCAGCATGCGACAAGCTCCAGGACGGTTCCGGTTTCGTTGTTGGCGAGGGTCTTATCGCAACCAACGCCCACGTTGTTGCGGGCGAACGATCTACGACAGTCATCCGCAACGATGGCCGCCGGTTCGATGGTGTAGTTGTGGCGTTCGATCCGGAGCGTGATCTGGCTGTTGTTCGCGTCAGTGGTTTCGACCGACCCGCTCTGACGTTGTCTTCTGAAATCCCCGATGACGCAACCGCAGGGGGAGTGTTCGGACATCCGGGGGGAGAACCGCTGCGAATTGCTCCGTTCAGCGTCGCGAGGGTTATCGATGCGACTGGTCGAGATATTTACGGTTCAAAGAGGACTGAACGCAAAGTCCTTGAACTTTCATCGTCCCTGCGGCCGGGGGACTCGGGTGCCGCTCTTTCGAATCCACAAGGGGTTGTGGTCGGCGTCGCTTTTGCCATCGCTCGAGATGTGGAAAATGTTGCGTATGCGCTAGCGCCGTCGGAGTTGCAGGCGGTACTCGTGCAGGTCGACGGTACTGCTGTAAGTACCGGTGCATGCATCAACTGAGACTGCCCAGAGAGGGTCTTCTCCTAGATGTAGGCAAAGACTTGGGATAATGAGAAGGGCCCCAGCAATGCTGAGGCCCTCAAAGACATTCAGATGCGCCGAAAGCGCAGCTCATTCAACTTCGATGAAGATGCATTCTCCGGGGCATTCCTCGGCGGACTCGATGACGCCATCAAGCTGACCATCGGGGATGTTCGCGAGTCCTGCCGCGCCGCCCGGATCGGAGAACACCTTGTCGCCCTCTTTGACATAGGCGAGACCGTCGTCAAGCAACGTGAACACGTCAGGAGCAATCTCCTCGCAGAGTCCGTCGCCTGTGCAGAGATCCTGATCGATCCAGACCTTCATGTGTCACTACACCTCTTCGTGAGGGGGGATGGGAACGTCCCAAACCATAGTTGCTTTGGCGCCCAATGAGGAACCGGGTGCGCATTTCGTCATGAATCAGGAGCACACCACCGTCCCAGACAGTCGCGTCCCTGAGAGGCCCGATAGGGTCCAACCGAAGAGAAGGAGGTCTGTCCGATGAGTTCACAAGATCCCAATGTTGGCAACAGTTCTCCGGATGATGAACTCAGAGAACAGTTCCGTGTTCTTGAGGAAGAAGTGGCCTCGCTTCGCCGGCGTCTGCAGGATGCTCCGAAGCGGGTCCGAACCCTTGAGGAGCGAGTGCTCGAGACAAAGGGGCAGTTGGCTCAGGCGGTCAGCCAGAACGAGAAGCTGACCTACACGTTGCGTGAGGCGCGCGATCACATCGCAGCGCTTCGTGACGAGGTTGAGAAACTGAGTCAGCCTCCTGCGGCCTACGGAACATTTATCGATCACAACGACGACGGAACAGTTGATGTTTTCTCCGGCGGACGCAAAGTTCGTGTCTCACTGCATCCTGATATTTCACCCGCCGAACTACAGCGTGGATCCGAGGTCGTCCTCAATGAATCGCTCAACGTCGTGCTGGCCCGAGCCCCTGAACGCACTGGCGAGGTCGTGACCTTTAAGGAACTGCTGAGTGACGGCCACCGAGCCATGATCGTCGGCAGAGCCGACGAAGAACAGGTTGTTGAGGTTGGTGCGGACCTTCTCGGCGTCAAGCTTCGTTCGGGTGATTCGTTATTGCTTGACCCACGAGCATCAATGCTCCTTGAGAAGCTTCCACGTCCCGATGTTGAAGAACTCGTGCTCGAAGAGGTCCCAGACATCTCCTACGCCGACGTCGGAGGCCTTGACTCTCAAATCGAACAGATCATGGACGCAGTCGAGCTTCCCTTCCTGCACCACGAACTCTTCGCAGAACACAAACTTCCCGCACCGAAAGGCATTCTCCTCTACGGCCCTCCCGGCTGTGGGAAGACCCTCATTGCGAAGGCAGTTGCGAATTCGCTCGCCAAGAAGGTCGCAGAGGTTTCAGGCGACGAACACGCTCGCAGTTACTTCTTGAATATCAAGGGCCCGGAATTGCTCAATAAGTACGTCGGTGAGACTGAGCGGCAGATCCGCCTTGTGTTCGAACGCGCACGTGAGAAGAGCGAAGAAGGCTGGCCCGTGATCGTCTTTTTCGACGAGATGGATTCACTTTTCCGCACTCGCGGAACCGGCATCAGTTCGGATATGGAATCGACCATCGTGCCGCAACTTCTCGCCGAGATCGATGGCGTAGAGACGCTCAAAAATGTGATCGTCATCGGAGCCTCGAATAGAGAGGACCTGATCGATCCTGCGATCCTCCGGCCCGGTCGCCTCGACGTAAAGATAAAAATTGAACGGCCCGATGAAAATTCGGCTTCGCAGATTTTCGCTCGTTACCTCACTTCCGACCTGCCTCTCGACATTGTCGAAATTGATTCACTCGGAGGCGGAGACCCGGAGAAGGCCGTTCGCGTCATGATCGAGCAGACGGTGGCCGAGATGTATCGCGACGATGAGGCCAACCAGTTCCTGGAGGTCACCTACCAAAACGGCGACAAAGAGATCATGTACTTCAAGGACTTCTCGTCGGGCGCAATGATTGAGAACATCGTCAGACGGGCAAAGAAACTCGCGATCAAACGTTTTTTGCGAACTGGTGAACGAGGAATCCGCGTGAACGACATGTTTGAGTCGATTCATCAGGAATATAAAGAGCATGAGGATCTGCCCAATACGACCAACCCTGACGACTGGGCCAAGATTTCGGGCAAGAAAGGTGAGCGGATTATCTACATCCGCACTCTCGTGAAACATTCGGAGACAGAAACCTCAGGCGGTCGCTCGATCGAGCGAGTCGGCACCGGCCAGTACCTCTGAAGTCGAGTCAAAAGAGCCTGTAGGGATTTTTCGTGGCCATCAGAAAGATCTGTGGAATAGAAACCGAGTACGGAATCGTTTTTCGTGGCGTCGACGATCCCAATCCGATTACCGCGTCTTCCATTCTGATTAATTCCTATCTCAGCGATCTCACCAAATCTGGCGGTGCCGCACACGGTGCACCAAGTGTCGGTTGGGATTTCGAGTACGAAACCCCGGGAGCCGATGTCCGCGGTGCTGCGAGTCCTGACTCTATGCCTCCCGAGGTCGAAACTCACATGGTGAACGCAGTCCTCACCAACGGTGCTCGCTACTACGTCGATCATGCCCACCCCGAACTTTCGACCCCCGAATGTGGCGACGCATTGTCAGTTGTCACTTTCGACAGATCTGCCGAATTGATTGTCGAAAAGTCGATGAGAGCAGCCGATGCGCTCTTGCCCGAAGGTCAGTCGATTGTTGCGTACAAAAACAACTCTGATGGGAAAGGGAACTCGTACGGATGTCACGAGAACTACCTCATCGATCGTGACCTTCCCTTTGGAAGAATCGTTGCGGAAATCACCCCGCACTTCATCACCCGCCAAATCTTCTGTGGGGCCGGGAAAGTCGGAAGTGAACTTGGTCTTTCGTCCGATGTCGTGCCGTTTCAGATCAGTCAGCGTGCAGACTTCTTCGAAGAAGAGGTTGGTCTCGAAACGACGCTGAAGCGGCCAATCATCAATACAAGAGACGAGCCCCACGCCGACCCACAGAAGTACCGTCGTCTTCACGTCATTATCGGCGACGCGAATATGAGCGAGGTAGCTACGTTCTTGAAGGTCGGCACCACCTCACTCGTCTTGGCGATGATTGAAGACGACTGGATCAAACGTGACCTCCGGTTCGTCGCACCCATTCACGCACTGCGCACGGTAAGTACTGATCTTTCGCTCACTTCTGCCTTGCCACTCTTAGCCGGCGGCTCAGTGACTGCGCTCGAGGTTCAGCGCTATCTCTTCGAACGAGCGGTGAGCTGGGGAGAGCATCATGGATTCTCGGTAGTGGGGGAAGAGGTCGGACCCGAGATCCTTCGTCGTTGGGATCAGTCACTCTCGGGGCTTGAGACCGATCCTGAATCACTTGCCAGCACCATCGATTGGATCGCCAAGTACAGGCTCATTAGCGGCTACCGCGAGCGGCACGGTTTGGACTGGGGTGATGCTCGCCTCCACGCGCTTGACTTGCAGTATCACGACCTTCGTCCCGAGAAGTCCCTTGCTCGGCGAGTCGGCTTAGAAACCGTTTGTGATCCCGAATTGGTACTTCGCGGAATGAGTTTCCCTCCAGAAGACACCCGCGCCTATTTCCGGGGAGCCTGTCTTGCCAAATTTGGCGACGAGATCGTGTCTGCAAATTGGGACTCCATGGTGTTCGATGTGGGTTCCGAACCCCTCAGGAGGGTCGCAATGATGGAACCGTCGCGCGGAACCGCCTCCCATGTGGCTAGCGTGATCGAATCCAGCCGAACTGCGGCCGAGTTGCTTGCGCAGCTCGACGCATAGGGGAGTGGTTTCCGATTCCTCGGGATCACGAACTCGACTTTTAGGAGGTGCCATGCCTGAACGTGAACAGATCAGACGAACACCAACCGAGCGCCCAGAAGAAGCAGTGGACGAGGCCCCAGCCAGTTCGGATGCAGGTGAGAAGCTCAAGGCTGAGCTCGACGACCTTCTCGATGAAATCGATGAGGTTCTTGAAACCAACGCCGAGGATTTTGTGCGCAGTTTCGTGCAAAAGGGTGGCCAATAGCAGCCGCAGGCGAAACTCTGCCCAACCGGTAGCCTCTCCAGCGTGAGTATGCCGTTTTTCAATCCGTCCGAGGATCCAGGTCCAGATTTCGCGGCGCTAGCCAAGATGCAGGGTCTTGTTCCAGTCGCCCCGACCGCAGCCGTCGATGAGCGATTGTCGATCACCCACGCAACAACAGTTGTTGCGATTCGCTACGCAGACGGCGTAGTGATGGCGGGGGATCGAAGGGCTACCTCAGGACACATCATCAGCCATCGAGCGATCGAAAAAGTGTTCCCAGCCGATCGCCATTCAGGTGTGGCCATTGCCGGCGCGGCGGGTCCAGCAATGGAGATGGTCAAGTTGTTTCAGTTGCAGCTTGAGCATTACGAAAAAGTTGAAGGTTCGCAGCTTTCACTTGAGGGTAAAGCCAACCAACTTGGTCAAATGGTTCGCAATAATCTTCCGGCCGCAATGCAAGGTCTTGCTGTTGTGCCGATCTTCGCCGGTTACGACACTCGGAGAGCGACAGGACGCTTATTCCAGTACGACATCACCGGCGGCCGCTACGAAGAATCCAACTTTGCGACGAGCGGATCCGGAGGTTCGTTAGCTGGATCGGTCGTAAAAATGCGCTTCCACGAAGGACTTAGTCGCGATGAAACTGTCGACCTCGCGATTACCGCTCTTTTCGAGGCAGCCGACGAAGACTCCGCTACCGGTGGACCCGACATGGTTCGTGGCATTTACCCGGTAATCGCAACCATTACTTCTGACGGTTTCGAACGGGTCGACGATACAGATATCGCACAACGTTTCGTCGGTTTGCTCGACGCGTTGTCATCTCGCGACGGCGGCGGGCGATTGCCCGAGACATCAACCGAGACATCCGGCGGTGCCCGATGAGCATGCCGTACTACGTCGCCCCCGAACAGGTGATGAAAGATCGGGCCGATTACGCCAGGAAAGGAATCGCCCGAGGTCGATCACTCGTTGCAACCCAGTTCGCCAATGGCATCGCGATCGTCGCTGAGAATCCTTCAACCACACTTCGTAAGGTCAGCGAGATCTACGACCGAATCGCTTTCGCTGGAGTTGGCAAGTACAACGAGTTTGATCAGCTCCGAATTGCAGGAGTGCGCGCAGCCGACCTCAAAGGCTTTTCCTATAGCCGTGAGGACGTCGACGCTCGAAGCCTCGGCAATCAATACGCACAAATCCTCGGCCAGGTTTTCACCCACGAGATGAAGCCAATGGAAGTAGAGATTCTCGTGGCCGAGGTTGGTCTCACCTCGGCAGACGACCAGTTCTTTCACATCCTCTATGACGGCACCGTCATGGACGAGGATCGCTTTACGGTTCTCGGCGGTGACGCCGACACCATCTCAAACCGCCTCGAGGAGACATGGTCGGCCGAACTCGACCTAAAGGCGGTCCTCGCTGTTGCGGTCGCCGCCCTCGCCGGACCGGACCGCTCACTCGATGCAACCGATCTCGAGGTTGCGGTCCTTGATCGGGGTGCCCAGCGCCGCTCATTCCGTCGTATCGAACGATCAGAACTCCCGGATTTCCTTCCGAAGAACTGATTCCCGTTTGGTCACCCTCCGACTCGCGCTCACCGATAGCGTGCCGGTATGGAGCGGAGAATCTTCGGGCTAGAGAACGAGTACGGCGTTACCTGCACTCTGCGCGGCCAACGCCGTCTCAGCCCTGATGAGGTTGCCCGCTACTTATTCCGCAGAGTTGTCTCTTGGGGTAGAAGTTCGAATGTCTTTCTCCAAAACGGTGCGCGGTTGTATCTCGATGTTGGCTCACATCCCGAGTATGCAACCCCAGAATGCGACTCGATCCACGATGTCGTTGTTCATGACAAAGCAGGGGAGCGCATCCTTGAACAGTTACTTACCTCTGCTGAGAATCGTCTTGCCGATGAGGGGATAAACGGAGATATCTATCTCTTTAAAAACAACACCGATTCGGCTGGAAACTCCTACGGCTGCCACGAGAACTACCTGACCGGCCGGAACGAAGAGTTGGCCCATTACACAAATACGCTAATTCCGTTCCTCGTGACACGTCAGATTTACGCTGGCGCCGGCAAGGTTCTGCAAACTGCTCGTGGCGCAATGTTCTGTATTTCCCAAAGGGCCGAACACATCTGGGAAGGGACATCTTCGGCGACAACCCGAAGTCGACCAATCATCAACACCCGAGATGAGCCCCATGCCGACGCAGAGCGTTATCGGCGACTCCATGTCATCGTTGGCGATTCAAACATGAGCGAATACGCAACATTCCTCAAGATCGGGACAACTGCCATACTCCTTCGCATGCTGGAGGAGCCCAACGTGATTATGCGGGACATGACGCTCGAAAATCCGATTCGCGCTATTCGCGAGATCAGTCACGACATGACATGCACCCGAAAAGTGAGGCTTGCGAATGGTCGGGAAGCAACTGCCCTTGAAATTCAGAGTGAATATCTGAGCCGAGCGCTCCGATACGCGGACCGGCGAGATTTTTCGCCGCTTGAGAAACAAGCACTCGGCATGTGGGAACAAGCGCTCACACAAATAGAAAAGGATCCCCTAGGGCAAGACCGCCAAGCTGATTGGGTCATCAAGTACAAATTGATTGAGGCATACCGTGAGCGCCACGGACTCGAACTCACCGATCCGAAAGTTGCACTGGTGGATCTCCAGTACCACGACATCAACCGAAAACGCGGTGTTTTCTACCGGATGCAGGATCGTGGTTTGGTGGAGCGCATTTGCGACGACACCGAGATCGAAGAGGCAATCGACACTCCACCGCAAACGACTCGAGCACGACTTCGCGGTGAGTTCATCAAGAAAGCAAAAGAACGTAAGCGCGACTACACCGTCGACTGGGTGCATTTGAAGTTAAATGATCAAGCCCAACGAACCGTTTTGTGTAAAGACCCTTTCCGATCTCACGACGAGCGCGTCGAGAAATTGATTGCGTCTCTGTAGTCGTCCAATACTTTCAGCCCAAGTGATGTGTGAATGATTCCCACCGATAAATCTGCCGAGAAATTTGAGCGCCAGATGAATTTACTGGCTGCATTAAGCGACACTGTGCAAGGCATTCGGGCCATCGACATCCAGCAGCGTGTACCTGGCTACAACGCTGACCACGACTCGTTCCGACGCACATTCGAGCGCGACAAGAAAGATCTACTCAGCCTCGGTGTACCAATCGAGGTTGTCACTGGTGCAACCGCCGACCTCACGGCGTACCGAGTCGACAAATCAAAGTACGAACTTCCCGATCCAGGGTTAGAGAGCGACGAACTCGCCTCATTGCACCTTGCACTAGAGACGGTCACCGTTGGTTCCTCGCCCGGAGACATGGCGCGAGCGATGTGGCGGCTTGGTGGAGTGGTTGATGCAGCTTCGAGCGACTCCATCGGTATCCCGGTTGGAGAGTTAACGGAGATTCCAAGTGATGCGTCTTTGGTCCCATTGTTTCGGGCGGTGACAGAGCGTCGAGTCGTTTCGTTCACCTACGAGAGCAGCGCGGGCATTTCCCAGCGTTCCGTCGAACCATGGCACCTCGATTTCAAACGGGGACGATGGAACCTCGCTGCGTTCGATCTCGAACGCAGCGAACAGAGGAACTTTCGTCTTGATCGGGTTCGTGGCGAAGTTCAACTCGACGATCCCGGCAGTCAAACTCACCCCATTCCGACGACACCATCGGAGCAAGCGGATCCGTGGGAGTTCGGAGACAATGAGCCGGTAGTGATGACTGTTCGGTTCGACGCTGAGGTCTCGGAATTTGCGCGGCAATCTCTTTCCTCTTGCGCTGTCAGCGAGCAGGCCAACGGGGGGCTTTCTTTCCAAGTTCCCGTCGCGAACTGGCCGGCTTTTCGCTCATTTGTACTCAGCTTCCTCGATCACGCCGAGATCCTCGATCCTCCTGAAGCAAGGGCATCAATGATCGAATGGCTCGAAGCCATCGGCGGTGAAAATCGTGGCTGACATGACCGCAGCCGAGAGGCTGGATCGAACGCTGGCTATCGTTCCGTGGGTTGCAAATCAGCCCGATGGAACAGCAAGTATCAAAGAAATCAGTGAGCGGTTCGCGATCGATGCAGACGACTTACGTGACTGCCTCATCATAACGTCGATGGTTGGAGTTCACCCCTACACGCCAGACCTCCTCATTAACGCAATTGTCGACGCAGACACGGTCACGATTGATCTTCCCGATTACTTCCGCCGCCCTCTTCGGCTCACTGCTGAACAGACCTTCGCGCTTCTCACCTCTGCGAAAGCGTTACTCTCGGTTCCGGGGGCCGATCACTCGAGCGCACTCGCTCGCGGCCTAGACAAGGTGTTGCGTACCCTTGGCGAAGGTTCCGAGACCGCTGTTGATATTGGAATCGATACCGCCCCCGACGCGATCACCGAATTATTGCGAGTCGCGATTGAACGCCTCCAGACGGTAGAAATCACCTATTACAGCTACGGACGCGACGACACTGGTACCCGCCAAGTCGATCCCTGGGCAATTCATTCCGAGGGCGGTCTTTGGTACCTACATGGTTGGTGTCACTCCAGTAACGCTGAACGGGTGTTCCGTATTGACCGAGTTCGCCAGGCAGAAGCAACCGAAACGCACTTTGTCGCTCCGAATCCACTGCCACCATTTCAACTATTCGACGGATCAAACGCTCTAGGCCGGATCACGTTGCTGCTCTCATCAGATGCCCGATGGGTCACCGAGTACTACCCAACAGAGTCGATAGAGCCCCACCCCGATGGATCCGCAACGATTGTCCTCGCTATCGGTTCGCTGGCTTGGCTTGAGCGTTTACTTCTCAGACTTGGGCCCGATGCCGTAGTCGTTGAAGCGTCTCCCGAGCTTCAAGGTGTTGGTGGCGCAGCCGCCCGAAGGTTGCTCTCCAACTACCGTGACTAGGCTACGGCGCACCGGAACGCACCGGTCTCGTTCCCCCCTGAAAGCCAACCCGTGACCAGTCCTGCAACTGAACCCGTCGCATCGACTCGTTGGCGGTACCGTCGTCGTCGGTTCGAGAAGTGGTTCGGTCCACGTGGGGCCAGTTTCGTTGAATGGATCCTCGTCATTGTCGGAGCGATCTTTCTCGCTCTGGTGGTGAAAACCTTCCTTCTTCAAGCGTTTTTTATACCGTCCCTATCGATGTATCCAACGCTGCAAGAGGGCGACAGAGTCCTCGTCAACAAACTGAGTTATCGACTTCATGATGTCAATCGTGGCGACGTGATTGTTTTCGAGCGACCTCCTTCGGAAACATCCAGCACTATTCCTGATCTCATCAAACGGGTGGTCGGGCTGCCTGGCGAATCAATTTCCTTTATCGACGGTGGCATTTACGTCGATGGGAAGCGACTCGAAGAGTCCTACCTTGCTGACGGTACCGTCACGAGCAGTTCGAATGCTCCCTACAAGTGCACCGCCGACGTTCCATGCGTTGTACCTCCCGGCGCGGTTTGGGTCATGGGCGACAATCGCAGTGATTCAAAAGACAGTCGCTATTTTGGAACCATTGATCAAGGCACGATTGTTGGCCGAGCGTTTGTCACAGTTTGGCCGCTTGGAAGATTCGGTTTGCTCTAAAAGGCCATTGCGCTTGTCGCGTTTGTGGTGATCGGGCTAATCGTCGAAGTCATCACTACCGGTAATTTTCCCAAGAGAGGCCATCATCGTGTCGACATGGTCGCTGTAGACACCATCGATTCCGCAGTCGAGCAGTTCGTCGAGGACTCGATCGAATTGTGCATCCCAGCCAAAAGCGAGCAATCCAAAGCGATGAACCATCGCTACCGAACCGCCGGTCCATTCGCTGTGGTGCAGATTGATCACCTCGATACCAAGATCGGCGCTTTGGGCAATGTGAAACTCCGCGCTGCCCTCGAACTTGGCCGTTCGTGTGGATTCAACCAAGTGAACGGTGGAGGAGAGGTCTCTCCATGAACTCACGAGATGCCGATCAGGGTGGCAGAGCCAGAGCCGATCTTCGGCGCCGGCGTCTCGGGCACATGCCACCACCTCCGTCGCCGCCGCTGGGTCTTTGATGTCTAGGGAGAAATCTGCCGAGCTTCCGACGACTTCATAGAACTCGCGCAGAGTGGGGATATGACGGGGAAGTTCTGCCGACATCAACTCGGAAATCGGACGACGAAGCGGACGACGACCAATGAGGCCGTCATGGTCAAGAACAGCAATCCCGTCTGCAGTGATCCAGACGTCGCTCTCGAGTCCGGTTGCACCGAGGCGCAGGGCCAACTCAAAGGCTTCAATCGTGTTCTCGGGAGCATGAGCCTTCGCTCCGCGGTGAGCGAAGCCGATCGGCGGTCGTAGGGAGGGGAGTCGAGTCACCAGCACAGCCTGCCCCACACAGGTACTCCGACCTCGCCATAGGCCACCATAGGGAAGACCGTAAGACTCGGGAGTACGATCCTGATCATGTTCAACGTCGGCGGCGGAGAAATCTTTATGATCCTCCTGCTGGCTCTTTTGCTTCTGGGTCCTGAGAAGTTGCCCGAAACCGCTCGCAAGGTGGGGAAATTCATGGCCGAGGTGCGTCGGGTTACCTCCGGATTCGAAGAAGAAGTCCGATCCGCCATGGACATTGGCGAGAGTCACACCCGTGACGATGCTCTCGATCGAACAACCGAAGGTCCTCGACTTGTGGCGCCGGTTGACCCTGTGACCCCCACGACCACAGGAGGGTCGCCGACCCCCTTTGTCGGTGACCTCTCGGCGAATACTCCTGACGACGCCGATACGACGAGTACCTGAGCAACACATGAGTGCTGACACCACTACGTCTCCAGCCGGACATATGACGCTTTGGGAGCATCTCGCGGAGTTACGCAGTCGTATGTTCCGAATTGCCATCGCCGTCGCGGTTGGGGCCATTCTCGGATGGTTTTTGTATCCTTATGTCCTCGAAATCTTAAAGCACCCATTCAACGAAGTGCAGCCGGGGCAACCGTTCATTGCCACTGAGCCGCTTCAGGCCTTCACTCTGCGATTGAAAATGTCCGGTTACATCGGTATCGCGTTCGCGATGCCTATCATCGTTTGGCAGGTGTGGAGGTTTGTAACGCCTGGCTTATATCCGCAGGAAAAGAAGTACGCAGTTCCTTTCACCAGTAGTGCTGTCGTCCTTTTTCTCGCGGGAGCGGCAGTCGCGTTCTATGTCCTCAATCCAACGCTTCAGTTCCTTACGACCATCGGCGGTTCTCAGATTGAGCCGTTCTATACCGCCGATAGCTACGTCACCCTCATTGTGTGGATGATGCTCGCATTCGGCGTCGGGTTTGAATTTCCTGTCCTCCTCGTAGCTCTGCAGATGATCGGCGTCATCACACCAAGGAAGCTCATCGGTTGGTGGCGACAAGCGATCGTGCTAATCGCTGTTATCGCTGCTGTCATCACCCCTAGCGGAGATCCCATTTCCATGACAGCTCTCGCTGTTCCAATGCTTCTTCTTTATGGCCTGTCGATCGCGATCGGCGCCTCTGTACTGGCATTGCGGAAACGCTCGAAGCGAAAGGCGGAGAAACGCGCTTCATCAGAGAGCGAAGATGACTCCGTTCGTATTGACTGACGTGACAACGCCGTTTGAGCTTGATCAGTTTCAAAAGGATGCAATTGCGGTCATTGATCGCGGCCTCTCGGTTTTGGTATCTGCTCCGACTGGTTCGGGGAAAACGAAAGTTGCCGAACACGCAATCGCCGTCGCACTGCGAGCAGGGCGGCGCGCGTTCTACACAACGCCGATCAAGGCGCTATCGAACCAAAAATTTCACGACTTGATCGAGGAGCACGGCAAGGAGGCTGTTGGTCTCCTTACTGGCGACACCGCAATCAATGGAGACGCTCCAATTGTCGTCATGACTACTGAAGTGCTCCGCAACATGATCTACGCGCGTTCCTCTGCGCTCGACGCACTCGATTGGGTTGTTCTCGACGAGGTTCATTACCTGCAGGATTCCTCAAGGGGATCAGTTTGGGAAGAGGTCATCATCCACCTACCCAAATACGTTCGACTGGTGTGTCTCTCGGCAACGGTCTCGAATGCTGACGAACTAGGGGAGTGGATTTCCTCTGTTCGGGGTCCGACTGAAGTTGTTGTTGAATCGAAGAGACCAGTTGAGCTCGATAATTGGTATCTCGTGAGTGATCGGCTTGACGATGGACTCGCTCTGATCCCTACTCTCAGTGAAGGCAAACCTGATCGGCGAGGTCACGAGTTCGACATCGACCCAAGAGATCGAGCTAGGGGCGGCCGACGCCGATACTCAACGCCAGGGCGCGTCGAGGTAGTGGAGTTGCTCGCCGAAAGATCGATGCTCCCGGCAATCTTCTTTGTGTTCAGCCGAAATGGCTGCGACGAAGCAGTGACTTCCTGCACCCGCGCAGGTCTCAGCTATACAACTCCCGAGGAACGCATTCGAATCCGACAAATCGCGGAGTCCCATGTTGAAGAGCTCACAGATGAAGATCTCCGGGTCCTTGACTATGGCCGCTGGCTCGACTCTCTTGAGAGAGGTATTTCCAGTCATCATGCTGGCCTAGTTCCTCCCTTCAAGGAAGCTGTTGAACAGTGTTTCGTCGAAGGACTCGTGCGGATCGTTTTCGCAACAGAGACTCTTGCACTGGGCATCAACATGCCAGCAAGAACCGTGGTGATCGACAAACTCACGAAATTCACCGGAGATGGCCACGAGTTTCTCACTCCATCGCAATACACCCAGTTGACCGGTCGAGCGGGTCGACGCGGCATCGATAATCACGGCAACGCAATCGTTTTGTGGTCACCGTTTGTCACTTTCGAAGAGGTCGCAAACCTTGCTGCTAGCCGAAGTTTTCGCCTCACAAGTTCCTTTCGTCCCACCTACAACATGGCAGCGAACCTCGTTCGGCGCTACGACGCGGGTGAGGCACATCGCTTACTGGGTAACAGTTTCGCTCAGTACCAGGCGGACGCGGACGTTGCGAGGCAAGAGCATCGGATCGAGAGTCAGTCCCAAAAGCTCACGCGTCTACGTGAAGCCGCTGTGTGCGAGTTTGGAGATGTCTTGGCCTACAAGGCCGCGTTGGACGCGGAACGCGGTGTACGAACGGTTCGAGGCGGAGGTTCGCACATTGAACGAGCTCTCGGTTCGCTAAAACCCGGAGACATTCTCTGGATCGACAGGAGTGGCGGCCACGATCGAGTGGTTGTGCTGTCGGTTTCCAATCGCAAGGGTGGCTCCGTGCGGGTCAAAGTCCTGAATACGAGACGCAATGTTTTGCAACTCGGTTCCAAAGATTTCGACGACGAGCCAACCGTCGTTGCCCACATTGAACTCCCCACACCATTCACACCGATGAAGCCGAAATTTCAGAAGGCCGTATCGCTAGAACTGGATCGTATTGCGAAGCAGCTGCCCTCTCGTGAAGATGCCAGCCAAGACCTTGGACAAACAAATCGCAGCACGGTGGAAGGCCACCCTGTCCATCGTTGCCCGGAGCGCGATAACCATCTACGAGCGCTACGAGATGCCGAACGCGTGCGTCGGGAAATCGAGGGACTCGAGAAGCAGATCCGTTCACGCACCGGATCACTCGTTGAGCATTTCGATCGGATTCTGCAGATGCTTGAACAATGGGGTCACTTGGACGGGTGGAAGTTGACCGAAAGGGGCGAGAGGCTCGTCCGGATTTACCACGAGTCCGATTTGGCGATCGCTGAAGCGCTCGAGGAACAACTCTTCGACAACGTAACGGCGTCGGAACTTGCCGGTCTTGCGAGTTCGTTTGTCTACGAGTCCCGAGCCTCTGGTCCAGATCTTTCTCCTTGGTTCCCCAGACGTGATATCGAACAACGATCTGACCAGTTGGATGCTCTCACTCGGTCCATCGCAAACGATGAAATTTCTCTCGGGCTTTCAGTCACACGGAGCCCCGACGCAGGATTCTTTGCTCTCGCTCATGCGTGGGCAGCGGGAGACGATCTTGATCATTTACTCGCTGATGACGATATGCCGGGCGGCGATTTTGTCCGAACCATAAAGCAACTCGTCGACCTACTCCGACAGATTTCCGAAACCGATGCGCCATGCGCGCCAACCGCGTCAGAGGCCGCCGACCTTCTCCATCGAGGTGTCGTTGCCGTATCGGGTCGGGGCCGCATGAGCGATGATGAGAGTGGTTCGGAAATTGAGCCCGTAGCAAGCGAACCAAAATGACAATTCGAAAAGGCAGTGACTACGGCGTACTTCAGCCCCTGCCAGAGGGTGCGGCGGTCGCTCGCTCTGATGCCGAACTCCGAACTCTGATTGTTGCGAACCGAGACGCGGGCAACAGTCCTGTCACCGTTGGTCTCTTAGGCGGCGATCTCTGCAAAACGTTGGGCGGCTCTGGAGACATGAGCAGGCTCAGCGGACCAGATGCCCTCACAGTGCCAGTTGATCTCGTTATTGCATCGATCGACAGCGTCGAGATTCCATTCGTCTCACACCTGGTCGCGGGGAAGCTCTTCGGCTCCGGATTTGCCGTAGTGATGAACTCACAATGGATCGGCAATCGTGATCTCGGCCCTCGTTCCCACCCTGGTGACGGGTTGATCGACATCACCACTGGATCGCTTGCCTGGCGGCAGCGGCGCCAAGCGCTCTTGCGGTCTGCCACTGGCACCCATCTGCCACACCCATCGTTGGTCTATCGCCGTGTTCGCTCCGAGACACTGTCGTTCGATCGTCCCGTGCCTCTGCACATTGATGGAAACCTCCGCATGAAGGGTCAGACACTTTCGCTTCGCGTCGAACCTGATGCTTTCCACGTCGTCGTCTGACCCTCCACGGCGAGCAGAACCCCATGTAGCGTGAGCCCATGGATTCACAAGAAGCAAAGCAACGGGCTGCTGATTCCATCGATGCACATCGGAGCCTTTTACTTGAGGTCTCCCATTCGATTCATGCTCATCCAGAAGAGAACTACGCAGAGCATCACGCGCATGAAGTGCTGACAACTGCCCTTGAGGACCTCGGCTTCGATGTACATCGTGGTGCGTACGGAATGCCAACTGCCTTTGAAGCTTTGGCAGGATCTCGAGGCCCGACCATCGCAGTATTCTGTGAGTACGACGCACTCCCAGGTATCGGACACGCGTGCGGCCACAACATCATCGCAGCTGCTGGCCTCGGAGCAGCGCTCGGCGCAGCAGCAGTGGCAGAGGAATTGAACGGTCGCCTTGTCGTTCTCGGATCACCCGCCGAGGAAGGTGGGGGCGGGAAAGTATTCATGATCGATCGTGGCGCCCTCACTGGCGTAGACGCAGCGATGATGATTCATCCCGCCGATGTCGATCTCCGTTGGATGACCACAATCGCCGTTCAGCAGCTTCGCGTCACCTGGAACGGTCAATCAGCTCATGCTGCTGCCCACCCATGGGACGGTCGCAATGCACTCGACGCAGCGGTGCTGGGCTACATGAATGTTGCTGCTCTGCGTCAGCACATACGGCCGGAGGAGCGAGTCCACGGTGTCTTCACCAACGGGGGAGACAAGCCCAACATCGTTCCGGCCACCGCCGCCATGCATTGGTTCATCCGAGCTGCGGATCTCTCACGACTTGAAGTGCTCAAACCACGTGTTCTCGCAGCACTCACCGCTGGTGGCGATGCAACCGGCTGCTCGGTTGACTACGAGTGGATAGAACCGGCCTACGCCGACCTTCTTCGAAATGACGCATTCGAGTCGCTCTATGCGGCCAATAGCGCATCCCTCGGACGGAAGGTCGAGGAGCCTGGCCCACACGGTGCTGTTGTCGGTTCCACTGACATGGGCAATGTGAGCCACGTCGTACCATCCATCCACCCAATGGTTTCGGTAGCGCCAAGCGGGGTTGGGATCCACACACCAGGGTTCGCAGAGTACGCCGCTTCACCAACCGGAGATGCCGGTGTTATCGACGGCGCCAAGGCCATGGCGATGACGATCATCGACTTGTGGGCCTCGACCGACTCTCTGGAATCGGTAGCCAGCGACTTCCAGGCGTCAACGCGGTGACCTACAACCAGCGGGCCATCCGCGGCGACGAGCGGCAGAGGCCTTACGCTCGCCGGCCGTGAGCGTCTACGTCGCAGAAGAGTTCAGCCCCGAAGAGGCAGATATTCTTCGCCGCTATTTTACGAACCTCTATGGGCCTGTATTTGCGCTAGTAAATCTGCCCGAGGTGGTGAAGGGCGCCCTATTTGCTCGTTACTCCCGTTCGCCCAAAAGCCTCCGACGGCTCTTTCTCGATGAGTTTGTTGGCGAACTCGACATCAGCGGCGATGCCTCCATCGATGCCACGATAGGGCTCCGGCGTGCCGAGGAGCTCTACGACAAGGTCTTCTTTGAGTACGGCGATGATTCAGTAGCGCAGCTTGGCGGCGTCCATTTGGCGTGCGAGCAGGCCTCAAATCTCCTTACCAAGGTCCTCGAGTGGGGTCGCCTGATGGCCTATCTCGAACAGTCGACGAGGTACATCTCCTACGACGCTCGAATCGGTGGCCGCTACCGCTTCTACCGCCCACCCGAGGTTCTGCAGTCAACTCTCGGTACCCGTTATGTAGGCGATATGGATCGAATTTTCGATACCTACGCCGAACTGCTCCCCATCGTGGTTGACGACATTAAAGAGCGGATTCCCAAAAATCCCTCCGACAGCGATTTCGTCTACCGCCAGGCCATTCGGGCGAAGGCATTCGATTCAATTCGGGGTCTGCTTCCTGCATCGTCATTATCGAATGTCGGCATCTATGGCACCGGTCAGGGCTACGAAATGCTGCTGCTTCGCATGCGGGCTCATCCATTGCCTGAAGCTCGTACCTACGCCGATCTCATGCTCACCGAACTTCGTAAGGTTGTTCCCTCGTTCTTAAAGCGTGTCGACCTTGACGACAGGGGAGTCGCTTGGAGCGAGTACATGACTAGTAGTCGTTCAGCGATGGAGGACATCGCCGGCCGACTTTTTTCCGGAGTTGACGACATCGAACCAGCACCAGTTGTGGCTCTGGTCGATTTCGATCCCGATGCAGAAATCAAACTGGTCACGGCGGCGCTCTATCCGCATTTATCTCTACCTGAACGTCAGATCGAAAATCGCGTTCGAGCAATGACAGTTGAAGAACGTGTCGCCGTGCTCAGCGCCTACGAAGGTGAACGCGACAATCGGCGCCACAAGCCGGGCCGAGCACTCGAGCGACCGTCTTACCGATTCGACATCCTCGCCGATTACGGGGCGTTCCGCGATCTCCAGCGCCATCGCATGCTCACTATCGATTGGCAGAAGCTCACACCGTTGCATGGCTATACGCGACCAGCAGCGGTTGATGATGCCGGCGTTGCCCCCATTTTTGATGAGGCGATGGAACGCTCTGCCTCGCTTTATGAGGCGCTCGAAGAACGCTTTCCCGCTGAATCTTCCTATGCGGTGGCATTGGCGTACCGAGTTCGTTTCTCAATGGATATGAACGCCCGTGAGGCAATGCACCTCATCGAACTCCGAACCACACCGCAGGGTCATCCGGCGTACCGCATCGTCGGCCAAGAGATGCACCGACTGATTGCTGAAGAGGCCGGACACCACGCCATCGCTTCGATGATGCGGTTTGTGGACCACAGCGCTGAACCTGAACTGGAACGCCTCCAGGCCGAACGGCGGGCGGAAAGTCGCCGTTTGGGCTCCTGACCTTACGTGTCGTTTGTCACCTTTCTTGGTGACTGACCCGAAAGGCACCAATTTTCCCCGCGACTGTGCCTATCATCCGCGGCACGAATCACCCCGGCCGCCCTCGGTGGCCCTGACCTGAGGACTCCATGGCTGACGATCCCATCGACGAGGAATTCGACGAGGAAGAAATCGATGTCGATATTGACGTCGATATTGACGTCGATATCGACGTTGACATCGAGGGAGACGACCTCGAGGGCGAACTCGTTGAGGACCTCGAAGAAGTGCTAGCCGACGACGTCGTTCTCGATGTTGAAGATGAGGACGAAGCGGCAGCCGACGCGGCACTCGCTGCACGGCCCAAGCGTGAAGATGAAGAAGACGAAGAAGAGGATCTCAATCCCGACGATGTTGAAGCTGACCTCGACGCGATCCTGAAAGACCGAATCGCCGCCGCTGATGACGACGAAGAGGAAGACGAAGAAGTTGTGCCTGAGCCGCGTGCACCCGCCGACATTGCCGAGGGAGTAACGCCGAAGAAGGCGAACGAGTTCATGTGCACTGGGTGTTTTCTTTTGGTCAACCGCGGTCAATTTGGTTCGCCCGGAGCAATGCATTGCCCAGTCGGTGAAGCAGCCTGTCCAGCAATTGCGCATATCGAATCTGGAGCTCTGGATCGTCAGATAAAAGCTGCAGCAAAAAGGCAAGAGGCGAAGACCGCAATAAAGGCAGCAGCAAAGTCCGCACAAAAAGTACCGGCGAAGAAGGCCCCAGCACAGAAGGCCCCAGCAAAAAAGGCCCCAGCAAAAAAGGCCCCCATCAAAAAGGCGCCGGCGAAGAAGTCCACGACACAGAAGTCGCCAGCAAAAAAGGCTCCCACCAAAAAGTCGAGAGGCTGAAATGACACCTTCTGGGAACGACTCCGCCGTCAATCCGGTTGAGCAGTTGCTCGATCTCTTTCTCTACGCGCCCATCGGACTCCTGTCTAAGGGTTCTGAAGCTCTTCCCGAACTGGTCAAGCGCGGACGCACTCAAGCTTCCAACGCCCGGGTTATCGGTCAGTTCGCGTTGGGTGCGAGTAATGCAAAAGCACGTAAATCTCTCTCCGATGCAGAAGCGCACCTCCAACAGTTTCTCAAGATTGTTTCGGAATCAGCCCGTCCCTCTTCAACAAAACCTGAATCCTCGACTTTTTCGGGTTCGCCAACCAAAAATGCAACAGATGCAGTCTCCGTCGATCATGGCGTGGACGATCTCATCGAGGCCTACGACAGCCTCACCGCCACTCAGATCCTTCCTCTCCTTGCTCCTTTGGACCCCGAGCAGCTGGATCGCATTGAGACCTACGAACAATCTCAGCGTGCACGCAAGACCGTTCTGAATCGTCTTCGTCAGTTGCGGAGCTAGCAGTGTTGGCAATCGCCCGCCCAGCAGGTGACGGCGATGTGCAAGATCTTGCTCTGTTACTCGTGGAGGCGGAAACGGAGATGTCCTCCCAGCGCGGGGGAACAGCCCTCTTAGCGTCACATGATCAAGCCCCATCAGCATCCGACTCAGTTCTTTCTGCCCTCAGAGATGTCGACACCATGGTCTGGTGTGGCGTTTGGGAGGGTGCAGTCGTCGGCTATTCAATCGCTCGCACCTCAAACGAGGGCGACTCTGTAATCGTCACGGTTACCGACCTGTACACGACGCCCCAGGCCCGAGACGTCGGTATCGGCGAGGTGCTGCTGGAAGCAGCTATCGCTTGGGCAATAGGCATCGATGCACTAGCCATAGATGCCCACGCGCTTCCAGGAGCTCGTGAGTCGAAAAACCTTTTCGAACGCCTCGGTCTCACAGCACGGCTGATCACCGTGCGGCGGAACCTGCGATGACGCAGCGCTGACGATTCAACGGCCTTTCCATTGCGGAACGCGCTTTTCAATGAATGCGGTGAGACCTTCGGTCGTATCCTCTGATGAAAGAACGCGCCCAAATGCTGCAGCAGTGTTTTTGTTGATGGTGGCTTCGTCTTCCCAGTCAGCGGCGATAACTAGTGCACGGCTTTCCCAGACAGCCAAAGGAGCGTTCATCGCAATTTGGTTCGCAAGTTCCATGGCGCCGTCAAAGGCTGCACCGTTTTCTGTCAGGCGATTGACAAGACCGAGTTCATAGGCCCGTTGCGCAGTGAGAGGCTCACCAGTGAGCGCTACTTCAAGCGCCACGTTCTTTCCGATGAGTTTTGGAAGCCGGTAGAGCCCACCTGCAGCCGCAACGAGATTTCGCTTCACCTCGGCCAGGCCGAATTGTGACTGCTCCGACGCAACGATCATGTCGGCAGCCAGCGCAATCTCGCAGCCACCAGCCGTTGCGAGGCCATCGACTGCAGCGATAACTGGCTTGGTTCGAGGGAACGTCGTGAAACCGCCGAATCCGCCTTTTGCTGTGGCAATCTCGCCCGCCCGGCCGGAGTTAATCATTTTTAGATCGGCCCCGGCGCAGAAAACTGGCGACTTGTGTCCCGTCGTGTTGGCAGTGAGAACCCCAACCCAAACCTCGGGATCTGCTTCCATTTGTTCAAGCGCCGATGTCATCGCCTGAGCGACGACATCATTCACCGCATTGCGAGCTTCAGGGCGGTTGAGGGTAAGCACTCCGACATGTCCATGAACTTCGTATTCGACCATGTCTGAACACTAGCGAATTGGTCGATAACGAACAGTTTCGTCACGTGACGAAACTACGCTGACCGTATGAGCCAGCAGCGGGGGAGACGCTTCGCATCGGCGCCCAAACGTATCGTTGCCGTTTGCGACCTCGACGGAACGCTTATCGATTCCGACAGTGCATTGGTCGATGCGTTCGTTGCGCTAGGTATCGACCGGGAAGAGATCACTTTCGGCCATGTGCTCGCCGACGAATGCGTCCGCCTTGGTCTCTCGGTCGGGAACTACGTCGCCGCCTACGACACGACACAGGCCTTACCCTTCGCCGGCGTCACCGAGTTACTCGCGTCGCTTGACCGTTGGGCCGTGTGCTCAAACAAGCACCCAGTCTCAGGGGGCGCTGAACTCGAGCGGCTCCAGTGGTTTCCAGAGGTAGCGCTCTTCGCCGATGCGTTCCGAGGTCCGAAACAACTGACGCCACTGCTTGAGATGCTTGAGATCACCGCCGACCAGGCGATCTTCCTTGGCGACACTGCTCATGACAGACAGTGCGCGATGGAAGCGGGAGTCAGGTTCGTTCTGGCCGGGTGGAACCCCCGAGCAGAAGCACAGCCCGGTGACTTGGTTATGTCTCACCCACTCGAGTTGCTCGAGTTGCTGGGTGAGTAGTTCAGGCCTCGTCGCTCGCTACTTCTTCTGTAGTGGCGTTGATCGGCTCCGCAATGGGAGTCGTTTCGCCGACATCCGCATCAGGTGCAGTTTCAGCATCTGATGCGTCGGCGGTGATAGGCGGCGCGGTAATCACTGGCTTTGGTGGACGAGGTTTTGCCGCTGGCTTTGACTTCGAAGGAGCGGTTGCTTGCACTCCAAACATCGAAGCAATCTGGGGGAGACGGACGGCAACCTTCTTCACAGCCGCGAGAAGTTCCGTTGTGGGTTCAGCCGGAATTCCGGCCGGAACTACCTGCGTACGCACCGGAGAAAATGCCAACGCATCGAGCACTGTTGCAAAGCGATCTTGGCCGGTCTCGGCGGTGAGCGATGCGGCTGCTGCTTCGGTGAGCTTTGAGGAGAGTTCAGCAGGTAAGGGAGAGCCGGCCTTGGGAGGACGTGAACTCACCCGAAGGGCGCGAACCGCGCGCCCACCAGCAAGAAGTTCGCTGATCTCGGCAAGCCATGCAGCCTGCTCTGATTCAACCCGCTGCGCGAGTCCGGTCTTGAGTTGTTCGGCAAGCGCTCGAGTTTCATCGTCTCTTGCTCCCGCATCCGACGCAACGACAACCGAACGGAGATCACGAAGATCAAGTTCGGAAAGTTCGGCGAGAGCTGCTTCGGCTTTATCGCGCCACTCTGCTGAGCGAAGCGACGGCATCAATTGTTCGGCGAGTTGCAACAACGGCTCCGGGCTGATTTCCGGCTTACCTTCGGCGTTGTTGGTTTCATTCTGCTTCTCGACTGCTTGACGCACTGCCGGAATGCCACCACGTAGAACCTGCTCAGCGATCGGCTTTTGCTCAGCCGGGAGTGCAGCAAGTGCCGCGTTGCGGTGCGTCCGACCCGCGCGAAGTCGTTTGGCCTTCGGCTTTGGTTCTGGAGCAGGCGATGTTGGACGGTTTGGGTGATTCGTGCGGTTGCCTGACTTGCGACGAGCATCCTGCGAACCCTCGCCTTCGACGCGTGGTTTCCGTTCACGCTGCGGTCGGCCTTCGCGCTTTTCGCCATCGCCTTCGCGGCGTGGCTTGCGATCGCGACGATCTCCGCCACGACCCTTCGGAGCGAGTTTCGTCGTAACAAGTGGCTCGTCATCGCGACGGGGGGTGCCGACAACTTCGATCCGCTCAGGTTCTTTACGAGCGCCCTTCGGGGGCAGAACGGCGATGATGTCGATGCCATCCATCATGAAGTCGGCGTCGGCTCGAACGACATCGCCGACCTTGGCACCGGCAAAAAGCAACGAACCGCTGAGTTCACCCTTGGGCAACTTGGCACCGGCAGCTCGCCAGGTCCAGGTTCCGTCTTCACGAGTACTTGTGAGTTCAACTTCGATGCGGCGTGACATAGGGGGGACACGCTAACGCTGAGGGTGTGGGCAGAGCGAACGAGCCCACCGAAGGTTGCTCGCTGCTACCTTCCCGACGATGAGTGACGACAAGGTTGAGTACGGACAGCGCCCGTTCCAGGCCCCGCCAGGATCTACCGAGATCTTTCTGGTTCGCCACGGCCAGTCGGCCGCCTACAGAGACGGCCATCCGTTTCCTCTCGTCGACGGACAAGGAGACCCCCCGCTGTCGGCACATGGGCAGTGGCAGGCAGTGCAGACCGGAGAGCGGCTTCGTCACCTCGCCCTCGCCGCGGTGTACGTGACGACGCTTCAGCGCACTGTTCAGACTGCCGCACCGCTGCTTGACCACATCGGTCAGACGGCGATCGTCGAACCCGATCTCCGGGAGATCCACTTGGGGGAGTGGGAGGGAGGGATCTTCCGAAGGAAGGTCGCTGAGCGAGATCCGACCTTTCTCGAAGTCGAACGCACGCAAGACTGGAGCGCAATCCCAGGCGCTGAATCGTTCGCTCAACTGCAAAATCGCGTCGTTGGGGCAATCACCCGAATTCATGCTGCCCACCCCGGAGAACGCATTGTGGCGGTGAGTCACGGGGGAGCGATAGGGGCTGCACTCTCCCATGCCACCGGAGCGAAGCCACTCGCCTTTGGCGCCACCGACAATGCATCGATCGCCCATCTCATCGTTCTCGGTGATCGCTGGATCCTGCGTCGATACAACGACACCGGTCATCTTGGCGGGGAGCTGTCGGCAGTTGCGGAAGGACTCACCTGAGTCCAAGTCCTGATTGCCTTTCGCCTGTTCGGTTGCCGATAATCCTCGTTATGTAAAGTTACCAGTGAAGAACCCGGAAGGCTGTTACTTGGCTCTCGCCTCAGATCAGAGTCGCCATCCGAGGCTCAAGGCGAGCAGCCGCCAGCGGCTCGGCATTCTCCATAAGCCATGCCAAGGCCTCCGAGACGTCCTGTGCCGTTGAAGATGCTGCGAGATCGCGTTCAACGTCTTCGACTGCGGCCTGGAGGCAATAGAGCAATCCTTGGAGTTCTTCGAGTGCAACCCGATCGACAATCACGTCGTTGTCGTCAAGTCCATGGGATTGAGCCAACTTCCGAGCCATATAGGACTGCTGCTTGCAACCATCTCGACAAAATGACCGGGGCCGACCCGGACCCTCGCGGGGTTCAACGGGTCGACCGCACCAACGGCACCTGGTCGACGGTGTAGCTCGGCCACTCTCACCCATCGCTAATTTCGTCACGTGACGATATTAGCGATTCTCGGGTCCGTTTGGCTGAACACTCTGAGCCGAACCGCCGATTCCCAGTTCGATCAACCAGTAAACGCTGGAGCAGCGATCGGATTGATGATCGCAGTGCGCTCGGCAAGTACCGGGAATGGGAACGCGGTGAGGGTCAGTCCCCACGCCCCCTGATAGGAAGCCAGCAAATCAGGCACGCCTGGGTTCCAACTCGCAAAGAGTGAACCAGCATCGCCCGCTGGTGACAACAGTTGGAAGGACTGAAGAACCGCAAGCGGAGTTGCGCCCGCAACCGACCACATCGAAGGACTTTGCCCCATCGCTGTGATCGCTTGCAGAACAAGCGCAGTTGAGTTTGCATCAACGGCTCCCCCAGAAAACCACGGGAAGCCCCCGGTATTCGGACCGCTCGTCGCCTGCGCACTCTGTAAGAAGGTTGCTGCGGCTGCGACCGATGCGGTCCGACCGAGGTACTGAAGTGCTTGGATGGCAAACGCTGTCGAGTTTGTGTCAGCTCCTGAATAACTCAACGGATCAGGTGCACCGCAATCTTGAAGCACGTTTCCGACAGTCACTCGAGATGCTTGCCATCCCCCTAGCGAACTTTGCGGAGTCGTCCCGCCCATGCACTGCTGTTCGACGATCCAATCGATCGCCGCTGCTGGCGGTGTGGCGCCCACTGCTTGCAACGCGATCACCATCAATGATTGATCTTGAACCGAAGACCACGGCTCTTGATAACCGTAAAAGCCGGGAACCACCAGCCCATACATGGCTTGGGCCCGCGCTACAAGGTTCACTGCAGGTGCTCCAAATGACCGTGGGTTACTACCAGTGGTGTTGGCAAGCAGAATCAACGAGGCCAGACGCTCAGGCAGGTCAGCACCGGGCGGAGCAACGGTGCCACCACTTCCATCGTTTGTGACCCACTCATCGATGCTTGTACCTAGCGAGAGAAATGACATCGCACGATCCAGAGCGTCACGATGCTCCCCCGTCGCGCCAAGACCCTGAGCGACGTACATCGTTTGGGTGACGACCGACTGCGTCGATCCACTGATGTTGACTTCTCCGGTAGGTCCAACCTGCGAGGCCAACCAGGCAGAAGTCAATGATGACTCTGGCGTCGAAACCGCTGACGCTGAAATGTTCGTTGAACCGAGAATCGCTACGAGCGCAACGACCACTGCAACCGTTCCGCGACGGATGAGAGCCGAAACTCGAGTTGAGGATGTATTCATGGTGTCCTTTGTTTGGACCGACGCTTGAACAATGTCGGCCCTCGTCGAACACCAAATGGCGCAAGAATTCGAGGCTCGACACCGCATTCCACGACGGTGATGATGAGCTTCGTTCTCGGGTTCGGTGATCCGACTCGACTGTTGCCTCTCTGGCTTTCACCCGGGGAACAACACTCACACGGTTGCGGGACAGCGCCGGATTCTCACCGAACTTCCCCTCACACGAGAACAACTTGTTGTGTTCTCTTAGACAAACAGCAAGTGAACGCGAAGTCAAGGACCTCATTGAACGCCATTGCGGACATAGGATCGTCCTACGGCAGCGGGGTCACTCCCCCAAAAGAATGGAGAGCTGCGATGACCGCAAGTCTCGATCCTGACAATTTCGGCGTGGTTCGTACAGCCAGCAAGCCAATTCCCTACGACATTCCGGTCTTCGACAATTTCGAAGACGAGCGTCGACATCGAAAGGAGCGACTCGCAGCGGCGTTTCGGCTTTTCGGCAAACTCGGATTTGGCGAAGGCGTCGCCGGCCACATCACCGTTCGCGATCCTGAGCATCCCGATTGCTTCTGGCTCAACCCAATCGGCATGGATTTTCGATTGATCAGCGTGTCCGATCTCATTCTCGTAAACCACGAAGGAGAGATTCTCCACGGCGAGTACGCGATTAATCAGGCCGCCTTCGCGATCCATTCCGAAGTGCATGCGGCCCGGCCCGACGTCATTGCTGCAGCCCATACGCATTCGATCTACGGCAAAGCGTTCTCGTCCCTCGGACGGCTGCTTGATCCAATCACTCAGGACGCATGTGCGTTTTACGACGACCACGTCTTATTCGACGACTACACCGGCGTTGTGCTTGATTCGAGCGAAGGCAAGCGCATCGCTACTGGGCTTGAAATGAAGAAGGCAGCGATCCTTCGCAATCACGGTCTGCTGACTGTTGGCCATTCTGTTGATGAAGCCGCCTGGTGGTACATCACTATGGAGCGCAGCTGCCAGGCCCAGCTTCTTGCCATGGCGGCCGGAACCCCGATTTTGATCGACGCCGACTGCGCGGCCATGACCCATGACCAGATCGGTCACAATTTTGCCGGTTGGTTCTCCTTCCAGCCTTTGTACTCGACCATCGTGCGCGAACAACCGGACCTCTTCGACTAGGTTTACAACCACAACTGACGCTGATCACCGCTTGCGGGAGAGACCATTCAGTGCACCAGCGATCACCACGATCGCACGGACATTGACTGGCGCCGAAGGAGCAACCCCCCGGGAAACTCTCAGGCTCATGTACCGCATGCGTAGGCAACTCTGGAGAGCAGTCCCTTACTCACGTGAGTGACTCACCGACGGGGAAAGTCGACAACGACGAACAGGTTCCTTTGGGTTCTGTCGCCGTTCGAAGCGAAACTCTCAGGTTCCACAACAGAGCGGGGTCCCGACCAAGGCGCTTTCGCGTCGCTACCACCGAGGCCACCATGACTGATCCCCGCCCGTCACTTGAAGAACTGATTCACGCTGATCAATTTGTTGGTCGGCATATTGGACCATCTGAGGACGACATCGAGCGGATGCTCACTGTTGTCGGGCAGCCGACCCTCGAAGCACTTATCGATGCCGTCGTGCCTCCCTCCATTCGATCGACGACTCCCCTGGCTGTTCCCTCAGCTGTTGATGAAGCCACGATGCTTCAGCGATTGCGGTCGATCGCTGATCGCAACGTCGTCCGCACTTCTCTTATCGGTTGCGGATGGTACGACTGTGTAACTCCCCCGGTTCTTCGACGCAATGTGCTCGAGAATCCAGCTTGGTACACGGCGTACACGCCGTATCAACCTGAGATTTCTCAAGGCCGGCTCGAAGCACTTCTCATGTACCAGACCATGGTCTGCGATCTCACCGGTATGGATATCGCAAACGCATCGATGCTCGACGAATCAACCGCAGCCGCTGAGGCAATGACTCTGCTCCACCGAACAAATGGAAAGCGCGGCGATCGCTTTGTCGTCGATAGCGATACCCATCCCCAAACAATTGCGGTGCTCCAAACACGCGCCGAGCCGCTTGGCTTCACGATCGAGCTGGCCGATCCCAGTGACCCCATCGCCGGCGACGTCTTTGGCGTACTCCTCTCCCATCCGGGCTCCTCGGGTGCAATTCGCGATATCGCTCCCGCAATTGACGCCGCCCATATCGCTGGTGCGCTTGTGGCCGTCACCACCGATCTCCTTGCCTGCTGTCTCATCACTCCCCCGGGTGAACTCGGCGCCGATGTTGTCGTTGGCTCTTCACAACGTTTCGGAATCCCGCTTGGATTTGGCGGGCCGAGCGCTGGGTTCCTTGCAACTCGCGACGAACACCGACGAGTCCTGCCCGGTCGTCTTGTGGGTGTTTCAATCGACACAGCTGGTCGACCGGCGTACCGCCTTGCGCTGCAAACTCGTGAGCAACACATCCGTCGCGAAAAGGCGACATCAAATATCTGCACCGCTCAAGTTCTTCTCGCGGTGATGGCGGCCCTCTATGCCGCGTGGCACGGACCGCAGGGACTCCGCCGAATCGCTACCCGTGTTAATCGCCTCACTGCTGCTGCAGCTGAAGGTTTCCGTGATCTTGGTCTTGGCCCGGTAAACCAAACATTCTTCGACACACTCACGATTTCGGTTCCTTCCGGTGCCGATGCGCTGGTAGCGACAGCTCGTTCTGCGGGTCTTGAAGTGCGCCGAGTCGATGCCGACACCATTTCGGTGTCGTTCGATGAGACCACAACGCCAGTAACCGTCTCCACGCTTTTGACCTGCGCCGGGGCGAGCGACATATCGATAGCCAAACTCGACGCGACATCAGGTGAGTCCATCCCGGCTGCGAGTCAACGCACAACGAGCTATCTCGATCATCCAAATTTCACGACTCATCACAGTGAGACCGAGATGGTTCGGTATTTGCGCAGGCTCGCCGATGTCGATCTTGCGCTCGACCGAGCCATGATTCCTCTCGGTTCTTGCACGATGAAACTTAATTCGGCAGCCGAGATGGAACCGGTCACGTGGAGCCAATTTGCCGGACTTCACCCCTATGTCGATCCTGCGGATGCAGCTGGATATCGGACGATCATTTCCGATCTTGAGCGCTGGCTTTCCGATATCACTGGTTACGACGCAGTGTCGCTTCAGCCAAATGCCGGTTCCCAGGGAGAGTTCGCCGGGCTTCTTGCTATTCGGGCGTGGCATCTTGGTAACGGCCATGCGCACCGCACCGTTTGTCTGATCCCTGCTTCGGCCCACGGAACAAACGCTGCAAGCGCAACGATGGTTGGCATGCGGGTGATCGTTATCGCTTGCGATGAAAACGGCAATGTCGATGTCGATGATCTTCGAACAAAGATTGATGAACACGCGAGCGATCTCGCTGCATTAATGATTACCTACCCGTCGACTCACGGTGTTTTCGAAGAAGCCATCGGCGACATTTGTGGAGCGGTGCACGACGCCGGCGGGCAGGTGTACCTCGACGGCGCAAACCTCAATGCACTTGTCGGCGTGGCGCGTCCCGGTCACTTCGGCGCCGACGTCAGTCATCTAAATCTCCATAAAACATTTTGCATTCCTCATGGTGGAGGTGGACCAGGAGTTGGCCCTGTCGCTGTTCGCGCTCACTTGGCCCCTTATCTTCCAGGCCATCCTGTAATTCCTTCGGCTGGTCCCGATCGAGACAGTTCCGTTACCGGTCCACTGGTCGGTCCTGTGTCTTCAGCCCCCTATGGCTCGGCAAACATCCTCACAATTCCGTGGTCGTACATCTCGATGATGGGGCCCGAGGGTCTCGAGCGCGCCACCCATGTCGCGATCCTCAACGCGAACTACGTGGCGAAACGACTCAAAGACGCCTTCCCTATTCTCTACACCGGTCGAGATGGTTTGGTTGCCCATGAGTGCATTCTCGACCTTCGACCTATCACCAAAGATACTGGTGTCACAGTGGACGACGTTGCGAAGCGATTGATTGACTACGGCTTTCACGCACCGACGATGTCGTTCCCTGTTGCCGGAACTCTCATGTTCGAGAGCACCGAGAGCGAAGGCTTGATGGAACTTGATCGATTCTGCAACGCGATGTTGTCGATCCGACGTGAAATCGATCTCGTGGCATCTGGTCATTGGCCAGCAGAGGACAATCCGTTGCACAACGCACCGCATACTGCAGCCGACCTCACGAGCGACTCATGGGAGCATTCCTACCCACGTGAAGTCGCCGGTTGGCCCGCAGGCCACGTTGCTGCCCGCTATTGGCCTCCGGTGAGCCGCATTGATGGCGCCTACGGCGACCGAAACGTCGTGTGCTCGTGCCCGCCAATCGAAGCGTTTGCCGAGAACTAATCAGCCAACAAACGGCGGCTTCACAACGACAGCATCGAGAAGTGTTCCGCGCACATCGATAGTGAACCTATCCCCAACGCTTGCGTCGGGCGGAAGGAACGCGAGAGCGATTCCGTGTCCCAGTTCGGGAGAATAATTTCCGCTTGTGACTTCTCCGACGACAACGCCGTCACGCAAAACTGGTGAACCTTCTCGTGGAGGTCGCCGACCCTCGGTGACGAGCCCCGCGAGCCGGCGCGAGATCCCATGATCACGTTCAGCCGCAAGAGCCTCTGAACCTCGGAACGGGCCTTTGTCGAAGCGAACTGCCCAACCAAGCCCCGCCTGCAACGACGTGATGCCTGCTCCGAGTTCATGCCCGTGCAAAGGAAGACCAGCTTCGAGACGCAACGTGTCTCGCGCACCGAGACCTGCCGGAGTAATTCCAGCACTCGTCAAAGCTGACCAAAGCGCTGCCGCGTGTGAAAGAGGTACGGAAATCTCGACACCGTCCTCTCCGGTGTATCCGGTTCCCGCGACGACGAGGGCAACGCCCTGCCATTCGATCCGTCGAACATCAAAACGCTTCACCGAAGCGATTGCCTCATCGACAGTCGCCAGCAGCGATCGGGCCTGTGGACCTTGCACCGCCAAAATCGCACGCTCAGAAGTGATGTCGCCAGCATCGATGGTGATGCCGTCCATGCTCAGAACGATCTGCTCTAACGCTCCGGTTACCCGATCGGTATTCGAAGCGTTGGGCATGACATCGAATGTTTCGGGATCAACCCACCAGATGATGATGTCGTCAACGACTGACGCGTCGTCTTGGTCGAGGAGATGGGTGTACTGCGCACGCCCTGGAGCAATCCGATGGAGATCGTTTGTGAAGGCCCGCTGCAGTACATCGAACGCATCGGGACCAGTGACTCGAACAGTGCCGAGATGGGAGACGTCGAAAACAACTGCGCCATGACGGCATGCGCGGTGCTCGGCGAGGGTCCCTTCTTCGTAAGAAAGGGGCATCTCCCAGCCGCCAAACGGCACCATTTTGGCGCCGATTGAACGATGAACAGCATCGAGTGGAGAAAGGCGATCAGTCACGTAGTGACCCTAGTTTCGAACAAACAACATCGCGCTCAACCCGTTCCGAACTTCCGTTCAGATCGCGGTGCGAATCGTCGCCTTCGCAGTTTTGCCAACCTGTGCAGGTGATTCTGCAGAGGGACGCAGTTCGCGAATTCGAGCGTCCATCTCGTCTCGAACGCCTGCGAGCGGAAGAATGTTCAAGACACCCTGCCCCTTATGAATCAGGTCGATGAGTTCCCCGTCGGACTGGATGACCACCGAGGTTGCGCCTTGGATAACGAGGTTTGCCGAAGTGATCTCTTGTCCGAGAATGTCTCGGAGATAACTGAAAATCTCTCGGACATTTTCGAGGCGGATTCCTGCATCGAGAAGACTCTTGATGACCTTCAACTCAAGAAGATCGGTATAGCCGTAGCGGCGACGACTACCACTTCCGGCAGCATCGGTGAGCGTCGGACGAACTAGGTCTGTTCGAGCCCAATAGTCGAGTTGGCGATAACTAATTCCAACAATCTCTGCTGCCTTCGCGCCACTAAAGCCTTGGTCGACCGCGCGTTCATTTGTAGATGCCATAGAAGCTCCCAGTCGTAACAAGTGACGGCCCTACGTCACAGAACGGGATCAGCGCTGACCCCACGGATGACAACGGCGAAATTACGCCGTTGTGAGGACCGCCGACCGTACAGGGCTCCGCGCGCGGCGTCAATGATTGGGTGGAAACCCTCTCAGGAAGCGAAATCCTCAGGATTCACGTTGTCGATAAAGGCGCGGAACTCCTCGACGACGTCTCCCCCGTCGTCGGTACCTTCGGTTTCGTCGTCAGGAAGCAGACCAGCAGCCTCGACGACCGAATCGTCGGCCCATATCGGGCAGTGAAAGCGCAACGCCAGTGCCACGGCGTCGGATGGCCGGGCGGAGAGACGAGACTCGGTTTCGTCAACCTTCAAGACCATCTCGGCATAAAACGTACCGCCGTCGACTTTTGTGATCTCAATGGAGGTAAGCGTGGCGCCTAAATGCTCAATCGCTTCAAAGAAAAGATCATGCGTTAATGGTCTCGGGGTAACGACACCCTCGAGCCCAAAACTGATTGCAGAAGCTTCGGCGTGACCAATAAAGATGGGAACGAGCCGGCCGGCACCCGCAACCTCTCGCAAAACGAGGACTGGAGAGTTGCCCGGGATATCAACCTGAACGTTGATGACTTCCATCTCTATCACCGGCTCAGACTACCGGCATGGAACAGCAACCGAACCCGAGGGTCAGGCTTGGCCTAGATACTCACGCAGGGAGGCCCGAACCATGACTGCCCGCAGGTCATCGGCAAGTTCCGCCAACTCTTCGAGCATCTCAACCGCCTGCTCTCGGGCAGCGGATCGACGCTGTTTCAGCAGCGGGGTAATCAGTTGCTCAAAGAGCCCGGCTTCACGATCGGCCGAAACTTTGTACATACGAAGGTGTCGAGGTTCAATTCCGTACCTTCCGAATCCGCCAGCGAGACGGGCAACGACGAGTGCTTCGTCGTCGTAAAACTCGACATGCCCCATTGATCGGCGCGTGAGTAGGCCGAACTTCTCGAGATCGGCAACCTCAGACTCGCCCAAGCCGCTCTGCTCGCAGAGTTCTTTCAAAGTGAGTGCAACCTCGGGCATTTCAACCACTTCTTCCGCATCTTTCACCGGCGTGGGATCGCCCTTCTTGTGTCCAGTCGGATGCCGTCTACCGCCTCGAGGCGCGCTGGGCGGTGCCGCGGGTCCTTCAAGCAAACTTGTGACGGCACTCGTTCGAGAAGTCGAAACGTGGCCGTCTCTCTCGTTGGTTGCGGAATCCTTCTTCGCTGACGCACGAACCGAAGTTTGATTGACGACCCCAGAGGTTGAGGAGCCATTTGATGTCGCTCTATTTTCCGGTGTGCGGTCAAAAGGCAGAACACCCTCGGGTGGACCATCGGCAAAATCGCCAGCTGCGAGACGTTCTTTGATTACCTTCAGTGGCAAAAAATGATCACGTTGCTGCGTGAGAATCCATCGCAGTCGTTCAATGTCTTCACTGTGAAATTTTCGATAACCCGAAGGAGTGCGCTCGGGATTCAATAAACCTTGGCTTTCCAGGAATCGAATCTTGGAAATGGTGATATCGGGATAGTCGCTTTGCAGGAGCGCCAAGACATCGCCAATCGAGGAATGAGTACCGGTACCTGTCTCTGTCACGCGCCGTCTCCGCCGAGAAGAAACACAAGTTTGAATTTTCCGATTTGCAATTCGTCGCCGGTCGAAAGCATGGCCGTCTCGATTCGTTGACGATTGAGATATGTGCCATTGAGCGAACCGGTATCGCAAGCCAACCACGTTCCATCAGTGACGCGTCGAAGTTCAGCGTGACGACGTGAAACCGTGATGTCGTCGAGGAAAATGTCTGAATCGGGATGTCGGCCTGCAGTCACTACATCACTGTCCAGCGCGAATCGGCTACCAGCCTTTGAACCACGCTGGACTACGAGCATCGCAGTATCGGCAGGAATGCCCTCGACGACAACAGCAACGTCGCTCTCAATTGGGTCTCCTGGCGTCACTGGATGAAAGGTGATCGTTGTGTGATCGGGCGCGAGGGATTCAAGGACTGCGCCGCATGACGAGCAGAAATTTGCTCCAAGCGAATTGCGGTGCCCGCAGTTATTGCAGAATCCCTCGACAACGGCCATCACGAGCCTTCGATCAACCGCCGGTAACCGTCGACGTCTAGAAGGGCGTCAACAGAATTTGCATCAGAAGGTTCAATGATGCAGATCCAACCATCGCCATAAGGATCATCATTCAAACGCTCTGGTGAATCCGAGAGTGATTCATTCACTGCGATAACTGTGCCGGCCACGGGTGCGTAGATGTCTGAGACCGATTTAGTTGACTCAACTTCGCTGACCTTTGCGGCGGCATCGACCTGCATCCCAACTTCGGGGATCTCGACGTACACAACATCTCCGAGCGCATCTTGTGCGTAATCGGTTATGCCGAGCCGAAGCTGACCGTTCTCGAGACGGACCCATTCGTGGTCGGAGGAGTAGCGCAAATCATCAGGCAGTTGCATAGGCCGAACGCTATCCGATTGCCTCGACCTCCACCGAAGCGTGAGCCCCGGCGCCGAGAGACCTCACTCCCCCGTGGCCCTTGCCATACGCCCGTCACGTAGGGCGCGAAGCCCAATGGGTACGTAGAGACCAGCGGCGTAGTACGAGGCCGCCAGTGCTGGCACCGCGCAGGCCCAGGCGGCGATCTCAAAGAAGGGCTGCAACACCCAGTCGGTCGACGCCCAGAGGAATCCGGGGAACGCAAACATCAATCCGAATGTGGCCGCCTTTCCGATCCAGGTCACATCGATACGGCGAGCTCCAAGGGAAGCTAGGACCAACGTGGCCAAAGAAAGAACCACTTCTCGCACCAATACGGCGATGCAAAACCAGAGCGGAGCCGCCCCGGCGATGATGATTGCGACGATTGCTACGAAGAAAAGAAGCCTGTCTACAACCGGATCGAAGATCTTCCCGAGGTCTGAAACGGCGTTGAAACGGCGTGCGTACCAGCCGTCCACCCAATCGGTAGCCCCCAAAACACCGAGCAGTGCCCCTGCCGCCAAAGGATTCTCTCGACCGAGCAGAAGCCATACGAAAACTGGCAAACACAACAAGCGAACAAGAGTGATCAGATTTGGAATGGTGAGAATCTGGTTCGCTGATTCGGAGTTAGCGGGCACGTTCATTCGCTGCACTCTACGATTTCAATCCCATGAGCACCTTGTTTACCAAGATCATCAATGGCGACCTTCCAGGACGGTTTGTTTACCGAGACGATGTATGCGTCGCCTTCCTCACAATCGCCCCAATCTGCCCCGGCCATACCCTTGTGGTGCCGCGACTCGAAATTGACCATTGGGTCGATCTACCTGACGAGATCGCCGGGCATCTCGCCATCGTCAGTCGCAAAATTGCCGCAGCCCAGATGGCCGCATTCCAAGCCGAACGAATCTCTCTCATCATCGCTGGGCTCGAAGTCCCCCACACCCACCTTCACGTACTCCCCATCACTTCAGAAGCGGATATAGATTTCCGAAAAGCGAATAGTGCGGTCGATCCAGCCGAACTCGACAAAGTGGCACAGGCTCTTCGCGCTGCACTCGGATCAGAAGCTTCGGCATAACCGGCTATAACAGGCGACCTTGCCCTTCAGCTTGGCCGTCCGCGATGACCTCGACGCGTTGGATGAGCAACGCGTCGCGATTGCGCGCGTTGTTTACCGCTATTGAAACCGGCCACCACTGCAACCATGACTCTGGAGCTGGTCTCAACAGCGCATGCAGTTCATCAATGCGGTCATTCAATGGATCAAGCCATTGGGCCCACTGATGCCGCGGCAGAATCATCGGCATTCGATCATGGAGAGGCGCGATCAATTCGTTCGGAGGTCCGGTGATGATCGAACAAGAACGAAGTTCATCAGCGGTTTGTGGCTCGTCTTTACCGCGCCAAGTTTCCCAAATGCCCGCGAATGCAAGGGGGTTGCCATCAGTCGACGAGATGTAGACCGGTTGCTTCTTCTTTCGTTCCGGCACAGAAACCCACTCATAGAATCCATCAACGGGAATGAGGCATCGTTGACGTCGAAAAGATGATCGAAACGATGGCTTCACCGCAACGGTTTCGGACCGAGCATTACTAAGACGAGAGCCGATCGCAGGACTTTCTGCCCAACTCGGTACCAGGCCCCAAAACATCAGATCGAGCCGACGTTGACCGCTTGCATCTTGGCGCACAACAGCAATGTCACTAGTTGGAGTGACGTTGTAATTCTCGTTTCCATCGAGAAGATCTGTCTCTGCCTCGAAAAACTCCGCCAGTTCCGAAGCTGGCGTAGTACTCGTGAACCGCCCACACATGACTGGACCTACTCACTCGCTCGAGGAATAACAGATCCGCCAACGACCGCCCGACCTGCCAGATAGAGCAAAGCAACATCAGTGGCAAATACAAACGTATAGCTCGTACGGCGACCTCCCATTTCTGACTTGCGCATTCCTAGACAGTAGGACCGGAGGAGAAATCTTCTTCAGTTAGACCGTGTTCGGGTCGAAGCGTGGGAAACAAGATGACCTCACGAATGCTCTCGACTGCTGCAAGGACCATTACAAGGCGGTCAATGCCTATACCGAGACCGCCCGCTGGGGGCATCCCGTACTCAAGCGCTCGGATGTAATCGAGGTCGACATCGCCCGCTTCAGGATCGCCGGCGGCCTTGTGGGCTGCTTCCTCTTGAAAGCGAGCAAATTGTTCTACTGGGTCGTTGAGCTCGCTGTAAGCGTTGGCTAACTCACGCCCATCGACGATGACTTCAAAGCGTTCAACAAGAGACGGGTCCTTTCGGTGCGGTTTTGCGAGTGGCGATGTCTCACGCGGGTGATCAAAAACAATCGTGGGTTCCATCACTTTTGACTCAACGAGTTCGTCGTAGACCTCGTGTGTGCACCGTCCAGGCCCCCATGAGTCCTTCCATTCGAGTCCAAGCCCATCGAGAATCGCTCTTGTTTCCGAGAGTTCCATCCCAGGATTGATGTCGACACCCACAACTTCCTTGATGAGATCGACCATCGTGACTCTGCGCCATGGTGGCGCCAAGTCAACAGATGTGCCCCGAAGCTCAACCTTCGTAGTGCCGTTTGCAGCAATAGCAGCCGAAGAAACAAGAACCTCAACGAGTTCCATCATGTCGTTGTAGTCAGCGAATGCCTCGTAGGACTCAAGCATCGTGAATTCGGGATTGTGGCGGGTATCGATCCCCTCGTTGCGGAAGACGCGACCAATTTCGAAAACACGATCGAGTCCGCCAACAAGAAGACGCTTCAACGGAAGCTCGAGGGCGATGCGCAAGTAGGTGTCGAGAGTCAGAGCGTTGTAATGCGTAACAAAAGGCCGCGCAGTGGCGCCGCCTTGCTGCAAGTTCAAAATCGGCGTCTCAACTTCTAGATAGCCGCGTTCACGAAGCACACTTCGAATTGCGTCAACCGCAGCAAAGCGTGTTTCAAACACCCTTCGAGCATCCGGGTTCACCGTGAGGTCGACGTAACGCTGACGATAACGAGCATCAATATCGGAAAGGCCCTTCCACTTATCAGGAAGTGGTCGCAACGCTTTGCTTAACAGCACCCAATCGGAAACCTTGACTGAGAGCTCACCCTTTTTGGTGGCCATGATCTCGCCCTCGACACCAACCCAGTCGCCTCGATCGAGTTGATTGAACTCAGCGAAGAATTCCTTCCCTAACACCCCGGCTGAGACGAACAGTTGGATCTCGCCAGACCGATCTCGTAGTTGACCGAACGTGAGCCGTCCCTGCTCTCTCTTGAGCATGAGTCTTCCGGCGAGGCGGACGACGGCGCCTGTTTCGGAACCAGCTTCGAGGGTGCTCCAGTTATCTCGGACTGAGCCGATATCGGAGGATCGCTCAAAGCGATAGGGGTACGGGTCGACTCCCGCAGCCCGCAATTGGCCGACTCGCTCGAGCCGTTGGGCACGGATAGAGGCCCGCTCCTCGGAGGAAGCCTCAAAGTCTTCAGGACTATCTAGCGTTTCTGAGGAGGACTCTGCTGCGTTCTCGTCTGACATCAGTCTTCCTAGAGTTCTCGGGGGTAACTGGGCGGGGTGCCAGTGTGGCACCCCGCTCGTATCTGGTCGGGCTGGCGGGATTCGAACCCACGACCTTCGGTCCCCCAGACCGACGCGCTAACCAAGCTGCGCCACAGCCCGTGGACAGAACACCTTAGCGAGAAGGGGTGATCTGACCGAATCGGCCGGCAGTCATCAAATAACGATTGGGAGCGAAACGTCGGGCTCGCCACCAGTACTCGGTCGTGGTTCCAGGCCAAATCGTGTCGACTCTGCCGTTCTCTCGGATGTACCAACTCGAACATCCTGAGGCCCATACCGTGGTGGCAACTCTTCGCTGCAACTCGGCATACGAGGCGTCCTCAACTTCTTGCCGAAGTTCGATTGACGCCACTGATTCGCTTCGCATGTATCTGAGAGCGCGTCCGATCTGCTGAAGTTGGACTTCGATCATGAAGACGATGGAATTATGTCCGAGACCCGTTCCGGGACCGGCCAGGAACCACAGGTTCGGAAATCCTGAGACCGTGATCCCAAAATCAGTTGAAGCCCCATCTTCCCAATGTTCGGCCAGGTTCACTCCGTTGCGGCCAATGAAAGTCAAGGGCGACGGAAAGTCAGTCACGGCAAACCCTGTCGCAAGTACCAACACATCGAGTTCATGATGGCGATCATCGGAGGTGGTGATACCCGTCGCATCGACGCGTTCAATTGAAGCCGTGACAACATCAACGTTTGGCTTCGCCAACGCTGAATACCAGTCGTTTGAAATCAAAAGCCGCTTGCAGCCGGGCTTGAACGTAGGAACCAGCGCAGCGGCTATTTCAGGGTCAGGAAACGACGCATCAATCAGAGTTTTTGTCTCTTGTTTGATGCGCTCCGTCATCGCGTTCGCAATTTTGCCCTTCCCGAGAAACGCCAAGGACAGAAACTCTTGACGGGCATAGATGCGCCAGCGGTGAAGACGCTGCAAAAAGGGCAACCATTGATAGAGGTATCGACGCCACAAAGGAGCCGGACGATCATCCCGAGGGAGCACCCAAGGTGGGGTCCGCTGGAAAACATCAAGGTGTTCGACATCGTCTGCGATTGCCGGAACAAGTTGAATAGCCGATGCACCCGTGCCGACGACACCAACCTTCTTACCGTCAAGAGAAACATCGTGTCGCCAGTTCGCGGAGTGGAAGACCTCGCCAGCAAAGTCCGAGAGCCCGGGAAAATCGGGTGTTGCGGGCTGACTCAGCGGACCGGTGGCTGAAATGACGGCCGACGCGAGGACGATGTCGCCCTCATGAGAAGTAATGGACCAACACGTTTGCTCCTGAAGCCATCGCACCTCAGCAACATCAAAGCCGAAGCGAACGCGCGAATGAAGTCTGTAGTTGTCGGTGACACGTTCGAGGTACTCCTCGATCTCCGGTTGAGCGGGATAACTACGACTCCATTCGGAATTCTGCGCAAACGAAAATGAATAAAGATGGCTGGGGATGTCGCACGCACATCCGGGGTAGGTGTTGTCCCGCCAGGTGCCCCCAACTGCTTTGGCTCGTTCGAGAATCACAAAGGAATCAATCCCCTGTTCTATGGCCATCACTCCAGCCCCAAGTCCGCCAAAGCCACTGCCGATAATCGCTAATTCGACCACACCACTGTCCACGATCAACTCATTCCTCTCATTGCAGCAGCCAGATGACACCTTGAATTGCACGCCAACCGAGGTACAGACCTGCAGCCAGTACCAGAATCCAGAAATGCCATGGGACCTTCTGAATTTTCGGTGGTTCTCCGATCATGCGACCGCAGGCCGGGCACGTCCCGTCGGGCGGCAATGAATTCGGGTTCCAAAACTTGGAACATTCTTCGCACCACGGCATTGGGTCAGTCCCGCTTCCGCACTCGCATCTTGATCGGTGTTGCACCCATGTCGAACGCTTCACGAAGGGAGCGCTCGAGGTATCGCAGATAGGAAGGTGGGATTTCCTTGTTTGCAAACAGTGTGAATGTCGGCGGATCCGTCGCACCCTGCGTCGCGTAGAGAACCCTCGCTCCATGTGGACCCGGTTGAGCGGCTTGTGCAGCGCGCAGAACCTGATTGACCTTTCGAGTTGGTACTCGGCGGTGGTAGTCCTCGATGGTTCCGGAGAGGGCGGGGAGCAAACGATGTACACCCTTCCCTGAAAGCGCGCTGATCTTCAGGACAGGTGACTCCCCAATGAAATGCAGACGTTGACTGATTTGGTAACCCACATCATCACGAGCATCGGCATCGAGAAGTTCCCACTTATTGAGCAGCACAACCACAGGGCAGCCGGCGGCGTCGATCCGCTCTGCCAGACGTTGATCCTGCGCCGTCACCCCTACAGTTGCATCGATAACAAGCATCGCAACATCGGACCGATCGATCGCTTGAAGCGCACGTACAAGCGAGTAGTACTCGGTCGATTCGTCGACCTTGCTTCGACGGCGCATTCCCGCTGTATCGACAAAGCGAATCGGGCCGTCCTCCGTCTCGACAATGGTGTCCACTGCGTCTCTGGTCGTTCCCGGCATGTCGTGCACTACCGATCGTTCATCGCCAATCAGACGATTGAAGAGTGTTGACTTGCCGACATTGGGTCTACCGACAATCGAGACGGAGAAAATTTTGTCAGCTTCGACTTCGTCCTCGTCGACAACTACTTCGGGCTCGGGAGGAAATTCGAGCATGAGCGATTCGAGAAGATCGCCAGTCCCTCGTCCGTGCAGAGCGCTTACGGGGAATGGATTGCCAACTCCCAGTCCGAGTAGGTCCCAAATTGCAGATTCCCGATTTGTGTCATCGACCTTGTTGGCCACAAGGAGAACTGGGCGGCCATTCCGACGGAGAATCTGAGCAACACGACTGTCTTCTTCAGTGATGCCGACCGTGACGTCAACAACAAAGAGCACGACATCGGCTTCGAGAATTGCCTTCTCGCTCTGTCTTGAAACCTTCTCGTCGAGTGAGTCACCTCCCGGCATCCATCCACCGGTGTCGACCAGTCGAAACTCGCGTGCCTGCCACTCGGCTACAACTTCTTTTCGATCACGGGTAACGCCGGGCTTCTCTTCAACAATTGCTTCTCGACGACCGACAATTCGATTGAAGAGTGTCGACTTGCCAACATTGGGTCGGCCCACGACCGCAACCAGCGGAAGGTCGATGGGTTGGGTACTCATTTCGGCTCCAGTGCCCGACGGAGGGCTATGCCATCTGTCGGGAGGATCTCGACCTGTCGGGGCAGATCGTCAGGAGTGAGACCATCGAGGAAACGTCCCTGCGACAGACACACATCGGGCAAGAGGTAGCGGTGACCTTCGGGCTCAGTTGAGAGCACACGAATCAGATCGGCCCCGGTGAGCAGACCTGCCACACCAGTGTTGCCGCCGAAGAAAAGATTCTCCACACTGAGGACACGTATGTCATCGCGGTCGAGTGTTTGGACCAAGGGACCGAGGATCTGAGCTCCGTAGCCGCCAGTAATGATGGCAACGGGTGCATTGGGACGAGGTCGAATCGAGATCTCCCCCCCACCCCGGGGCGCCCGATATCCCTCGGGCGGCGCTCCATCGACCCAGGCAAAAAATCCTGTTGCGACGCCAGTCGGCGTTGCAGTCTCACCCATGAACTCACGCTCAAAGGTGCGCGCCATTCCGATGCCATCTTCGTGCATCGGAAAATCTTCGTAAACACTGTGATCGGGAAAAGGTCGATTCGCCAGCAAGTAGTACTCGTCAGCGGCGTGGACGATACGCCGTCCGAGTGTTGCAAGGTAGATGTCCTGCCAATCATGAACAGCATCGATTACGTCACTTGCTTCGGCCTGCGTGTGCGGACGCATCGTTGGCTCGGTATTGAAATCGCTCACTCCAAGAGGCACAACGCTCAAGGTTGCCAATTCCGAATACGAATCGAGCACGGTTGCCAGCGTCTCGTCGAGAAACGCACCATCGTTCCTGCCAGGACATACGACTACCTGACCGTGGACCTCGATCCCGTGGTCGAGCAACGCGCGAAGCCAACGAAGGCTCGAAGCTCCCCTCCGGTTCCGGAGCATTGAGGAACGCAGATCTGGATCAGTCGCATGGATGGAAACATGCAGCGGCGAAATCCGTTCCGTGACAACTCGTTCGAGATCTAGTTCGGTGAACCGAGTGAGTGTCGTGAAATTGCCATAGAGAAAAGAAAGTCGATAATCGTCGTCTTTGAGATACAGGGATTCACGCAGATTGGGCGGCAGTTGATAAATGAAGCAGAACTCGCAATGGTTGTCACAGGTTCTGACCTGGTCGAACAGTGCCGAGTGAATCTCGGCCCCGAGCGATTCACCAGGTTGTTTCTCTACTTCGAGCGAAATCTGGAGCCCACCTCTATCAATGTCGAGGCAGAGTTCACCTTCATCGGCAAGGAGCCGATAGGCGATGATGTCGCGAGGAACTTCGCCATTGAGGCGAACGATGAGGTCGCCGGGCGCTAAACCAGCTCGCTCGGCCGGCGAAGCGGGCGCGACGCTAACAACTCGAGGCGAGGACATAGCGACGAAGGCTAGTGCCGGTAGCCTGTGATTCCATGAACGAGCAGTCGGCACAGCCTTTCCCTGATTCAGAATCTCCCGTTGTTCAGAAGGTTCTCCTCGCCGCCCCTCGAGGATTCTGCGCAGGGGTCGAGATGGCAATTAAGGCATTGGCCTGGATGGTTCGCTCATTCGAAGCGCCGGTGTACTGCTACCACGAGATCGTCCATAACCAGCGAGTCGTTGAGCGATTCCGCGATCTGGGCGTGGTCTTCGTCGATGACATCGCAGAGGTTCCAGCGGGCAGTCCCATCATGTTGTCGGCTCACGGAAGTGCCCCAGAAGTCGTGGCCGCTGCACAGTCAAGCGGTGGTTACGTGGTCGATGCGGTCTGCCCGCTGGTCACCAAAGTGCATCACGAGGTAAAAGTGCGTGCTGGCAAGGGGTACCAGATTGTTTATATCGGCCATGAAGGTCATGAAGAAGCTGTAGGCACGATGGCAGTTGCCCCCGACAACATTCACCGCGTGGAATCAGTCGAAGAGGTTGCACAACTCCCATCGTTCACCGAACCGGTTGCGCTACTTGCCCAAACAACGTTGAGTCATCGTGATTGGGCGAGCGTGCTCGATGCCACCCGTGAGAGATTCCCAGAGATGTGGGTCCCCGGCCGCTCCGACCTGTGCTTTGCCACGACGAACCGTCAATCGGCACTCCTTGAAATCGCTCCGAAATGCGATGCGGTTGTTGTTATTGGTTCAGCAAATTCGTCCAACACACGAGCACTTGAAAGCCTCGCTCGACAGGCCGGCTGCGCACGCGTCTATCGAGTGAACGAAGCCGAAGAACTACCCGACGATCTCCACGGAATTGTCGGCGTCACCGCTGGTGCATCTGCGCCTGAGGAGCTCGTTGAGTCGGTCATTTCAAAAATTGCTCCAATCGATGGCGTGGAGATTGTGCAGGTCACAGAAGAGGACGAGTACTTCCCTCCCCCACGCAACCTTCGAGATCTGATAGCCACAATTGACGCAGCAGCGACGCTCGCTTTTGGTGGTGCAGTCGATGCCCGCCCCCCAACGCAAGATCGTTCTCTCCATGCCAGCGACGTCCTCGCGTCGCTCGCCTGACCAAACGCACCAAGTTTGGGTGCTCAAAAATGGGACTTCGTAAAAATCCGCCAAGAGGGGTTCGGAGAGGGCAGACTTAGGCCATGGCAACTTCATTCACCCGCATGGACGAATCCACTCAGGAACAATGGCTGCATATCGGAACCCAACACGCGCTCAATCAAGGGCGCGTCGCTGACCGAATGCTGATGCTTCTTGAGTCGCTCGGCGAGATCACCGATGGGTTCAACGCCGACCAGCTGACCCATTGCCTTCAAACCGCGACCCTCGCCGAACGCGCCGGTGCCGATGAGGAAGTCGTGTTTGCCTCACTCATGCACGACGTCGGCAAGGCAATCACGGTCTCGAATCACGGCGCGATCGCTGCTGAGATGATCAAGCCGTACGTACGCGATGACGTTTACCAAATGATTCGTGTACACCAAGATTTCCAAGGCAAGCACTACTACCAGCATTTCGGTGCCGATCCTGATGCACGCGAGAAACATCGTGCCGAACTCACGACCGAACAGTTTGAACTGGCAGCACAATTTGCCGACGAATGGGATCAAATCGCATTTGACACCGACTACGACACTCTGCCGCTATCGCATTTCGAACCACTTGTTCGAAAACTCACCGCCGGTATGTCAGTTTGAGCTTTCGCTCAGTTCAATGCTGGTTCGGTGAGCCGGCTCGTAGTTGCGCTTCGTCGAAAAGATCCTGAATTCTCGCCCCCAAGTGGGCTGTCATATCTCGAACCCCATTGCGAGAAACTCGACCGCTTTCTTTCTTGGCAGGCGGAGCGATTGCCTCGCCGATGACCACCACCATTTTCACCGGTCGAATGAACTTTTTTCCCTTTGGCATGGCTCGCTCTGTTCCACCGAGACCAACGGGGATAATTGACACACCGGTTCGACAGGCGATGTAGGCCGGCCCATCAAACATCTCGTGAACACGAGGACCTGACTGGCGGGTGCCTTCAGGGAACATCACCAAGGGCTCGCCCCTTTCGATGACGGTTAACGCAGCTTTCAATGCATCCCGATCCGCCGCGCCTCGTTGTACCGGGAACCCACCCATGGCCGTCAAGAACCAACCCAGTTGCTTGTTTGTCCACATTTTTTCTGCGCCCATGTAGCGCATCAATCGCCAAATCGCTGCGCCAACAACGGGTGTATCGAGATACGACCGATGAATTGGCGAAATGATAAATGGTCCTCGCTTCGGAATGTTCTCCCGCCCATGCACCTCAAGCCGGAAATAGAGGCGAGCAATAATCTCGAGGATGAGACGCACCATGTGGTGCATCGCCTTCTGCGCAAGAGTCAATACTTCCCCGTTGTCGTGGCCTTCGGGGATGTAGATCTCGCGACGACTCACGGTAAGTACTCCATGATCGCATCAACGATCTCATCGACGGAGAGATCGCTCGTATCGATGACAACTGCGTCATCGGCGGTGCGCAATGGATCATGGGTCCGGTTTTGATCGAGAGCGTCGCGCCGAGCGAGATCGGTCGCGACTGTCTCGTAGGAGAGATCAGAAACTTCCTTTGAGCGACGGGCAGCCCGAATCTCAGGGCTTGCGTCAAGGTAAACCTTAAGCCTGGCGTCCGGGAACACAACGGTGCCGATGTCTCGCCCTTCCATCACGCCACCACCGCGTTTCGCTACCCACTGACGTTGTCGTGCCCGCATCTCGGTTCGCACAGTTGGGTTTGCTGCAACGATGCTGACGGCACGAGTGACCTCGGGTCCTCGAATCTCGATGGTTGCGTCGACACCATCAACCACTACCGGTCCGGTCGGATCGACCTCTAGTTCGATATTGCGAGCCAAGTTCCCAACCACTTCGGCATCCTCAGGATCAACACCACCTCGAAGCGCAGCAAAAGCGACTGATCGATACATCGCACCGGTATCGAGATAATCCAGCCCAAGTCGAACTGCGACGGCCTTCGCCACGGTTGATTTTCCTGATCCCGCCGGACCGTCGATCGCGATTACCAATGGTTGTTCGGTCACTTCAAGCCTCCAGGGCGAAGTCGTTCCATCTCTTCGAAGTATGTCGGGAAAGTCTTTCGAACGCAGTTTGGGTCAGAGATTGTCACTCCCGGATTCCCGTACCCGATCAATGCCATGCTCATCGCCATTCGATGGTCGTCGTAGGTCTCAATGGTCGCGCGATGAGTCGCTCCCGGGTTCACGGTGAATCCGTCATCTTCCTCAATTGCATCGACACCCAACCGACGAAGCTCTGAGACAACGGCGGCGACCCTGTTGGATTCCTTTTTTCGAATGAATCCAATACCCGAAATCGTTGTCGGACCCTCAGCAAACACAGCAACTGCTGCGGCGGTCTGCGCAGTATCGGAAATCTGACTGAAATCGGCACTCACACCATGGAGCGCCGCCCCGGTGACTGTGATCGACGAGTCGCCGACAACGACTCTGGCGCCCATGTCAGCAAGTACCTCAACAAACTGAATATCGCCCTGAAGGGAGTTGGTACCGAGTCCGTCAACGCGAACGGTGCCTCCACAAATCGCTGCTGCAGCAAAAAAGTAGGACGCCGCCGACGCATCGGGCTCGATGTCATAGTCCCGAGCGCGGTAACCGCCCGGCGGAACGATAAATGTGCGGTCATCGGGCTTCTGAACAACTGCACCAAAGGAGGCCATCACCGCGATGGTCATATCGAGATAGGGACGCGAAACGACTTCACCGTCAATGTGAATCTGTAACCCTTCGGGCATACACGGAGCGGCGAGCAATAACCCAGAGGTGAACTGACTGGAAATCGAAGCATCGATTGAAAGAACAGGCATCTCTCCAGTGCGCCCAATCGGTCCCTCGACTACTGCGGGCAGGTGCCCGGAGACCTGTTCAAACGAAACTTTCGCTCCTAAACGTCGAATGGCTGCAAATACATCGTTCATCGGGCGCCGACGCATCGCCTCGTCGGCGTCTAGCCGTATCGGTGTTTCGCCCAATGCAAGAACGGCAGCGAGAAACCTCGCTGTTGTACCGGATTGCCTAGCAAACAACGAGGAATCGCAAGCGCCTAGGTCCCCGCCAATACCAGTTACCAAAACTGTGGTTGTGTTCTCGGCAAGCACCACGACAGCCCCAAGCGACCGAATGCAATCGATCATCGCCTCGGTGTCATCGGCGAACAAAACACCATGGAGGGTGCTTGTGCCGCTCGCGAGCGCGGCCGCGAGTAGTGCTCGATTCGTGATGCTCTTCGATCCAGGCGGAACGACGACAGCGTCAACGGGTCCGCCGAATGGAATGATCTCGAGGACCTCGTTCATCAGCGGTCTTCTGATCCGTCTAACGAACGCATCACAGCTTTGTAACCGCGAGCGGTAAGGCCGTCGCGGAGAAGAGCACCATTCGCGGCTTCGACGAGGAGAATGACAACGCCCTCATCGCCCTCAACCGAGTGAGCGATTTCGATATCAGCGATGCTGACGTCGAGTTCCGTCGCAATCATGGTGATGCCAGCGAGCGCACCTTTTTGATCAGCAACAGGAATACGCAACTCGGCAAGATCTTCGGCACGAGCAAAGCGAGCAGGCAACGCCAGACGCGCTGACCGAGCCCGTTCAAGAATCGAAACGAGTGCATCTCGATCGCCATCAGCAACAATTGAACGAACATCAGAAAGCGCCGCAACAAGACGATCGAGTTCAGTGATAATCGCATCACGATTCTCATTACAGATATCGGGCCAAATGCCGGGGTGACTTGCAGCGATTCGGGTCATGTCACGAAAACCGCCAGCAGCCAGACGCATAAGGCTTCGATGTTCGATTGATCGCTCGTCGGCGAGGCCCATAAGACTTGCTGCCGTCAGATGCGGAACATGAGAAACGATTGCCACCATCGAATCGTGTTGAGCTGGCGGCAACGACACAACCTCAGCTCCAAACCCTGAAACAATGGCGCGAAGTGTCGCGAGCGTCTCGTCGTCACTTGTCTCAAGCGGCGTAAGTACCCAGGTGCGTCCTTCAAAAAGATCTGATCGCGAACCCTCGACGCCTTCCTGTTCAGAACCAGCCATCGGGTGCCCGCCGATGAATCTTGGGTTCTCCATGAGTTGAAGCAATGGTGTCTTCACGCTACCGACGTCGGTGACGAGACCGTCTGTCTCAAGAAGAGCGATTGCGACTTCCTCTGCGACGACACCGACGGGCGTGGCGACAACTGCGAGGGAGACGTCTTCGAGAAATCCCTCGGGCGCAATGGAATCGATTGCCCCGACTTCGAGCGCTCGCTCAAGGCAGATCGCTGAGCGGTCACGACCCAGGACTTGCCAACCTGCCTCGCGCAAACACAGGCCGACCGACCCGCCGATAAGGCCGACGCCAACAATCAATGCGGTGCGCTGTTTTGAATCCGGAGCCATCTCGCTCACTCCGGCAGATCGTCGCGTAGTCCGCTCGCGCCTTCGAGGTACACATGACGAAGCTCAGAACGTGATCGGGGTGTAGAGAGATGCATCAGCACACGGATGCAGAAAGGTGTTGCACCTGTGATATCGAGCTCGCGGGCGCAGATGAGCGGAATATCGCCGAACCCAATGTCGCGAGCAGCCGAGGCTGGGAACATCGAGTGGATGTCGTCTGTCGCCGTGAAGAGAACACTGATGATGTCGTCGTGATCGACGCCGTTGCGCTCGATCATTTGCTCGAGCAACGCGATCGTACGGGCTCGAACATCGTCGGCAGTGTCGGCATCAATAGTGGTGGCGCCGCGAAGCGCTCGAACAACAGAAGTCACGGTGTGATCCTAGAACGGTGAGGTCAGCGAGCCGAGGGAGATTCATTCGAGCGTTCGACCGCTGCTCGCTCTAGCGAACGAAGCTCATCGCCCGTCAATGGACGCCACTGCCCTGGCTTGAGCTTCCGATCAGCGAGAGGACCGATGCGGGTACGAATCAGGCGTATCACCGGGTGCTCAATGGCATCACACATCCGCCGGATCTGACGATTTCGACCCTCGTGAATCGTGAGGCGGAGTATTCCCGGGCCGAGAAGAGCAGCCTTCGCCGGAGCGGTGATTCCATCTTCAAGCATGACCCCCTCGCGAAGCATGCGGAGTTCACCCCGGGTCGGCTCCCCTTCGACGTGGGCGATGTATTCCTTTTCGACTCCAAACGAAGGATGGGTCAACCGATGAGCGAGATCTCCATCGTTTGTGAGTAGCAACAGTCCCTCTGTCTCCATGTCGAGACGACCTACAGGAAAGACACGTGGCTCTTCGGGTACCAGTTGGAGAACTGTTGGACGTCCTTGGGGATCGTCAGCGGTAGTCACCACACCAGTTGGCTTATTAAGAAGAATATGGACGAGACCAGGACGAACGCCGATGATGACGCCATTGACGGCAACTTCATCGGTCTCCGCTGTAACTCGACGCCCGAGTTCAGCGACTTCGCCATTGACCGTCACTCGGCCATCGGCGATGAGATCCTCACAAACCCTTCGGCTACCAATACCGATACGGGCCAGCACCTTTTGAAGGCGCTCCCCCGTTCGTTCCTCGTCGGTCACACCCGGCCATCCCCGTCGAGCAGATCGCCCAACGAAGGTCGAATACCATCGCCCACTTCTCCGCTTTCAGAGATGGAGCTGACAACATCTTCAGCGGCAGAATCAACACGAAGTCCGATTTCGAGTGCTTCTACAACGTCGGCACCTGGGACGAAATCGGCGATCGACGGCAACTGTGAGAGCGAGTCGAGGCCCATCTTCATGAGGAATTCTGGAGTGGTGCCAAACATGACGGCCTGACCGGGGCCAGGGTCGCGAGCAACCTCGCCAATGTATCCCCGCTGCTCGAGAGTGCGCACGACGCTGTCGACACCGACACCACGAATCGAAGCAATCTGTGCTCGGCTAATCGGCTGCTTGTAGGCAACGATCGCTAAGGTCTCAAGCGCCGCAGCGGACAACTTTGCCGACTGACCTTCAAGTACGAACTGTTCGATGTATGGCGCTTGATCAGGGTGGCTCTGATAGCGCCATCCACCGGCGACACGTACGAGTTGAAAGCCGCGCTCATCACTTGCATAGTCGGCACCAAGTTCGACAAGGACTGCTTCAACGCGCTCAGCGGGCATTCCCGTCAACTGCGCCAGCATCTCGGTCTGCACAGGCGTGTCAGCAACCATGATGATCGCTTCAAGTGCTCTTTTGATTTCGGCAGACATGAGGAACCCTTAGCCGTCGTAGTTGTCGATGTCGGCGAGGTCCGCCACACCAATGGCCGGAGATCCGACCCAAATAATTTCGATATCGCCAAAAGCTGAAGGCTGATCGAGCTCGATGAACCCCTGCTTGAAGAGTTCGAGTACGGCGAGAAAGCGGACAACAATTTCGAGTCGCTCCACGAGAGTCTCGGTGAGGCGACGGAACGACACACGGCCAAAGCGCGGAAGTTCGTCGATCAGTTCTTCAACAGCCTCGCCCACGCTCACGCGAACACTATGAATGTGTTCAACGCTCACAACGGGAACGGGTTTGGGCGTCATTGCCCTGATGTAGGCCGCACGAACATCGTCGATGTCGACACCTTCGAGCAGGTCTGGGGCAAGTTCGAGGTAGCGCTCGTCGAGACCAGCTCGACGAGGCACACACAACGCGGCGTTGTCGAAAAGGTCCGAGAGAACGTGGGCTGCATCCTTGAACGTCTTGCAATCGAGCAAACGTGCAATGAGGAGGTCGCGCTCTTCCCAAAGCGAAAACTCATCGTCAAGATCGATGTCAGCGTCCTCGGGAAGGAGGCGCTTGCACTTGAGTTCGACAAGCGTGGCCGCAATCAAGAGGAACTCAGTAGTGATTTCCAAATCGAGATGTTCAAGTTTCTCGATCTCGACGAGATAGGCGTCGACGATTCGAGCGAGCGAGATCTCGTAGAGGTCCACCTGTTCCCGAAGGATCAGGTGGAGCAGAAGGTCGAAGGGACCCTCGAAGACTGATGTCTGGACCTCGTATGGCACGGGCTCACGATAGAGGCGTCAGGAGGGGTCAATGTGCATTCCGTACCCGAAACCTCCACCGGGACCTCTAGCATCGGCACCCATGACGCGTGTCTTCTCGGGCATCAAGCCCACCGGTCCGGTCCAGCTCGGCAACCTTCTGGGAGCCCTGCGCCATTGGGTCGCCGACCAGGAGGAGGCGGACACCATCTTCTGCGTCGTCGATCTCCACGCCCTTACCATCCCCCAAGACCCCGCTGAGCTTCGAACCCGAACCCTCGAGTTGGCCCAACTGCTTTTGGCCATTGGAATTGATCCTGACCACTCCACACTTTTTGTTCAGAGTCACGTGCGGGAGCACACGGAACTCTCATGGCTGATGGAGTGCACCGCGTCGTTCGGTGAACTTCGCCGCATGACCCAGTTTAAGGATAAGAGCGATCAGTCCGAGTTTGTTTCGGCGGGCTTGTTCACTTATCCAGCACTCATGGCCGCCGACATTCTCCTGTATGACACCGATCGCGTACCGGTTGGCGACGATCAGCGTCAGCATCTTGAACTGTCGCGCGATCTCGCGATTCGTTTCAACAGTCGATACGGCGACACGTTCGTTGTACCTGAAGCTGCCATTCCCAAAATTGGGGCTCGCGTCATGGATCTCCAGCATCCGACGAAGAAGATGTCGAAGTCCGAGGATGCACCGCAGGGAACCATCCTCGTCCTTGAAGATCTTGATGCTGTTGCGAAGAAAATCAAACGCGCCGTCACCGATACCGATACCGATGTTCGTTTCGATCCGACCGAGAAGCCTGGCGTCTCGAACCTTCTGTCGATTCTCAGCGCGTGCACCGGCACCGCTCCGGAAACACTCGCCGAGTCCTACACCCGCTACGGCGACTTGAAGGGTGCAGTCGCTGAAGCAGTCATTGAGACATTGCGTCCCATACAGGAACGATTTGCCGAGCTTGCTGCTGACCCAACCGGAACCGCGGCAATTCTCGCAAACGGAGCTGAGAAGGCACGCTCGATTGCCGGACCCGTTTTGGAACGGGCCCGGACAAACATCGGGTTGTTACCTCAGAGCTAGACGCTCGAGAGGTCGTTTCTCATTCAGGGAGCCATCGATCCGCCGTTAGCGAATCCTGATGGCGTGTGACGTCCTGCGCAGGCGTGTTCGAACAGTCCGTAACCGAACTTGCCGTCCAGTGTTGCTTTTCCTACGTGATCGAGGATGCTGTATTGCGTTGCTATCAGGATGCCCGGGTCGGACTGATCCGTGAGGTCATAGGTTGCCGTTTCGATCCAGTCGCGTCCGCGCCATACGCCATGCGTCCACTGCGGATCCGGTCCGTAACCACATCCCGCAGACAACGCCACGTGCCCAAGACATTCGACCTCGACCACCAAAGGTGAACCATCGGCTGCCTGAGCGGTGATTGTCGCTGACTCTGGGATGCGTGTGCCTGATCGATAGTTGATGTCGTACTTCGGGTACCCCAGCGGCTCGACGCGACCATCGGGCCACACGCGCAACGCATCATTCAGTGTGCGAAGACCATCGCCATTTTCCTGAGCAATAAAAACAAGAGCGAAATCGTCGAAACGGAGCGGGACGTAAACCCAATAGAAGCCACCATCGACCTCGGGTTCGGCTACCCAACGACCCGCCGGTTCCGGCTCGCCTACAGGGCGAATACCCCATGAACGATCGCGAGTGCCGACCCAAGTTGCGGGATCAACGGGGATCTCTTCACCCTTCACTCGGATGAACCCCTCCCAGGTGCCAACCTGAGCGAAACGCTGCGCGTCGAGAATGATCTTGGCGCCGTTACGCGAAACATGCGGAGATTCATCAACCGCTGGGAACGATCCACGCCAGTGCAGGTCGAGTTCGAATTCCTGCTCCTTGCCAGCGCACGTAATGCGAAGTTCGTTCAGAGGATCGATCACTTCGATGCGGTAGGGACCCACCTGCTGTTTCATGCGATCAGCACCCAGAACATCCGACATACGGATCGTGTGCTGGAGATCGCCGCGGCGAATGCATGCAAACGCATCAGTCACGCCAAGATTGGGGTACTGACCGAGGCCTGTAATGAGAAAAACCTCGCCCGAACGATCATGCGCATTCCAATACGAGCGATCGTAGAAGTTGCGATCGCTTGATGCAGCGTGAGCAAGCGAATACGGGGCTTGGTGCAGCGGGAACTCGTCGGCAGGAATCGGCATTAGATCTCCACAAAGTCGAAGTTGGACACACCGGGCGGTGCAGAAGGTGGAAACCTTAGAACGCCGACAGCCGCCCAAAGGACTCACGCTCGGATATAGAGCACTCAAGCGGTTCGGCTACGCTCACCCGCCTCAGGGCGATTAGCTCAGTTGGCTAGAGCACTGCCTTCACACGGCAGGGGT
>SYBH01000016.1 GCA_005787345.1 Actinomycetota bacterium | reverse complement strand
CGAAGTTAGGAAGCCTGAACTGATGCCGAAACGGCGGCGACTGCTTCGAATGCTCGCCGAAGTGCGGCAACTTCATCCTCAGCGAGTCCGAGGTCAACAACTTCGGTCCACCCTTGTGAGCCAAGTCGTACCGGAACTCCGCCTACGCCGGTCAGGCTCAGGTAGTCGTTCTCAAGCATCACCTGGAGGGGGAGCACCGTGGGCTCTCCGTTGACGACTGTGTCAATGATGTCGGCAACGGAATGAGCAGTAACGATTTCGGTTGTGTGTCCAGCGGTGGTGTGAATAAGGAATGGTTTCACCGCAGCGCGAATTTCAGGTGGTAGCTGCGCGGCGTGTGCGAACGCGCCGTGCACATCGCGGCCGGCAACGATTGAAAGAAGTTCGCTTCGGTGGATGACGATTTCCTCGGGGAGTTGTTCGAGCGAGCGTCCATCTCGCTGTTCGGCAATCCATGACGCCAATACTTCTGAGGAAATTCCGTCGACGGCAACCTGACTCCATGCCGGGATGAGGTTGTCGCCATGCTGCCCGAGCATCACCGCCTTCACGTCGGAGCGGCGAACTCCAAGCGAATCAGCGATTTCACGGCGAAAGCGGATGGAATCGGAATAGGCGCCTGCTCCTACAACCAGGTGGCGGTCGATGACGCGAGAGAAAACTTCGACTCCCAGTTCAACCGGATTGGACTGAACGATGACAAGTGGGGGAGTGCCATCTCGCCGTGCGAGTTCCTCAGCAAACGCCGTAAAGATCCGCAGATTGGTTCGGGCCAGTGCAATGCGGTCGACGTTCTGTGTGGGATCAGTGGGGACAGTTGACCCCGCCAGCATCACAAGGATGTCAGCATCGAGTTGTTCCGGCTGATCGATGAGTTCGATCGTTGGGGCGGTGTCGGCAAACGCGTCTCGCAGATCAGCGCGAAGTCCATGAGTTTCGTACTCGCTTGCGCCACCGTGATGAGCCACGAGTTGAAGCCGAGCATCAGAAGAAAGAATTTCTCGATCAAGAAGTTGCACCGCTAATTGCCGACCACAGGATCCAGCAGCGCCGACGATGGCGACGTTTTTACGACTGGTCATGAAACGTCTTCCGGTACGTCAATTCTGTAGTCGGTGACCTGCGTGTCGTCGGCACCAACATCGGCGAAGTTGTCATAGGCCCGAGCCGCCATGAACTCGCGCCATGCAAACGGCCGATAGCGCGGGCCAGATGTTGAGAGTTCGGGGACTGGTTCAATGATGGATTCGCGCGGCGGATTGCCAAAGTAAGGAATCGAGAACCGACGCTGTTTGGTCATTGGGAGAACGCGATGGATCGCGGCGCGATAGAGATCGTTCGTCCATGCCTGTGTGCAATCGCCAAGATTGACCACAATCGCGCCTGGTTCGGGTGGGACATCGATCCAGTTGCCATCAGATGTGAGCGCCTGAAGGCCGCCGGTATCGTCTTGAAGAAGAAGTGTGAGAGTGCCGGGATCGGTGTGATGGCCAAGGGCAACCTCACCAAGGTCGGCGAGTCCATCTCGTTCATCGTCGGGAACGGGATCGCCAAGCGTGTAGAGGTTGAGACGAACGGTGCTTCCTTGGCGGGCGCAGGCGAGAGCACTGCTTGAGGAAGGGCCAAGATTGAGAATCGAATGAAGCAGCACCGTCGTTCGATGAGCGAGGTCGCTCATTGCTTCGAAATGCTGCACCATTGCATCGCGAAAGCCGGGAAGTTCTGGCCAGCGATTCATGGCCTCGCCAACAGAAGGGTCAACGAAGTCGAAGACCTCTTTATGGTCTCGAACTCGTTTGGTGAGTTCCCGATCGAACCAGCCGAGGGGGTTCTGTTCGGTGCGCCGAATTGCAGTGCGGGTTGACCGGGGAGCGTCGAAGAATCGCTCGGTCTCGGTCCATGTGTTGGCGATGACCGAATCAAGACCGTGGCCAACGAGGAGGAAGAATCCATGGTCACGACACGCAGCGTCGAGATCCTCTCGTGCGGTGGCACTGGGATTGGAAATGTCGACGATCGGAACGGCGGGCATGTCCCATTGTGGCCCGTCGCTCGCAACTGCGCCTTACTCGACTCAGTGGAGTCGTCCTAGGCTTAGCGAATGGGTGTTCCTCTTGCGATTCTTGATCTCGCCATCATCGGTTCCGGAGATTCTGTTGCCGATGGGCTCAACGCATGTGTTGAGGTAGCGAAGACCGCAGAAGCCAATGGCTATAGCCGGGTTTGGTACGCCGAACATCACAACATGGACGCAGTTGCTTCGTCGGCAACGGCGGTCCTCATCGCCCATGTGGCAGCAAACACTGAGTCAATCCGTTTGGGTTCGGGCGGCATCATGCTTCCGAATCATTCGCCGCTCACCATTGCTGAACAATTCGGCACACTTGCGACATTGCATCCCAACCGAATCGATCTCGGACTCGGTCGCGCTCCAGGAACCGATCAGGTCACCGTGCAAGCGCTTCGGCGTGACCCGCGCGCCGCGGAACATTTCCCCCAAGACGTTCTTGAACTTCAGGCCTTCCTCGGCGATACGACGCGAGTTCCGGGCGTTCATGCAACCCCAGGCCGCGGAACACACATCCCCATCTACATTCTCGGCTCATCGCTATTTGGTGCCGAACTCGCTGCAGTCCTTGGTTTGCCATTCGGATTCGCTTCGCATTTCGCTCCGCATCAACTGCGTGAAGCGGTCGCGTTGTATCGATCAAACTTTCGTCCGTCCGAGCAACTCGATCATCCGCATGTCATTGCTGGCGTGAACGTGATCGCTTCGGATTCTGAGGACGACGCGCAGTCACAATTCACCTCGACGCGCCGCGCGCGTCTGCGCCGGTTCCTGTTGAAGCCAAATGTCGATGTCCCCGATGCCGAAGTCGACCGAATCTTGGCGTCTCCTCAAGGCGCGCAGATCGCAGCGATGATGAAGCACACTGCTGTGGGAACGCCAGCTGCAGTCCGCGATCAATTGCTCGAGTTCACGGCGTATGCCGAGGCTGATGAGCTCATGGTGTGTCACCAGTCGCCCACAGTCGAAGAGCGTTTGCGGTCGATCGAACTCACCGCAGAGGCGATGGACTTAGTGGGCGTCTAAACCCTGAGCTTTTGCTCAAAGCGCGACTTCCTCAGATCGCACCTATGGACACTACGCCTGACTACTCTTTCCCCTTCTACCAAGGAGCCCAAATGAAGTTGAAAATCGCTTGCCTTTCCGCACTTTTCGCACTTGTTGCAGTCATGACACTGGCGGCGGGGTGTTCGTCCTCATCTTCGTCAAAGTCCTCCGACACAATTCGTATTGGTCTCGAAGCGCCCATCACCGGATCTCTGGCGGAACTCGGTCAAGGCATGTTGAACGGTGCCAAGCAAGCCGCAACGTATGTCAACGCAAACGGCGGTGTTGGCGGCAAGAAGATCGAGATTGTTGCCATCGACGATAAGGGCGATCCCGATGCCGGCGTGGCTGCTGCAAACAGCGCCGTGAAGGCTGGACTCGATGCCGTCGTTGGTCCCTATAACTCAGGCGTTGGCCTGAAGACGCTTCCCATTTACATGGAGGCAGGGCTTGTGCCATTGCGTTTGACCTCTTCAGACCAAACCGCAGGGATGGGCTTCACCTTGCAGCCGAT
>SYBH01000096.1 GCA_005787345.1 Actinomycetota bacterium | reverse complement strand
GCGACGATTCTGGTGACTTCAACCTGTGCGTTTTCGAGACGGCCGCGACAAAGTTCAATGAGGTCGGCGGCGCGGCGAACTTGTTCGGCCAAGCGGTCAACATCGACGTCGTCGGCCTCGAGTTCGCTGAGAATTTCCTCGAGTTCGGTGACCGCATCTGCGTATCCGAGGGAATCTGAGGTGCTTTTTTTGGTTGCCATTGGGTCTCTCATTCGATGTCGGTTGCAGTGCTGGTGATGGTGCCATCGGCCACGGTTGTCACGAGTGTGTCGCCACGAGAAATATCGGCGGCTCTTCGCACGACGGTACCGCTCGTGGTGCGTGTAATCGACCAGCCGCGAGCCAAAGTACGGACTGGGTCGACGGCACTGAGTCGAGCGGCGAAAAGATCAAGACGCTGCTTCTCGGACTTGGTGGTTGTTTCGGTCGTCCGGGAAAGCCGAGCGGTAGTGGTGGTCATGCGATGACGTTCGACCGTCAGGCGTGTCCGGGCCCCGATGGCCGCGTGCCGGGCGTAGCGCGCTAAACGTTGGCGCTCGGAATCGATCGTCGTTGTCGCGATTTCCGCGATGTCGCTCCAGGCAACTTCGCTTCGGTTGACAACGTCCATCGCGATGTCAATGAGTGCTTCGGCGCAAGCAGTTGGTGTCTTGTTCGCAGTATGCGCCACGACGTCGGCCACACTCGTGTCAATTTCGTGACCGATCCCGGTGAATACCGGTAACGATGACGTTGCGATAGTGCGGGCAACGAGTTCGTGATCGAAGACCGCAAGGTCAAGGCGCGACCCGCCACCTCTAATTAAAGCGATGACGTCAACATTCATTCGTTGCGCCGCATGCAGCGCAGCGGCAATCGTGCGTTCGGCTCCTGCGCCTTGCACCTTTGAATCAATGAACGCCACCTGCCACGGGAGGCCGCTTTCGACGAGCGAATGCATGAAGTCTGCTTGGGCAGCGCTTTCATCGGCGGTGATCAATGCAATGTGAAGCGGCATTGCAGAAAGCGGAAGTGCTCGATTTTTATCGATGAGATTCTCGGCGCGAAGGACTGCGAGTACACGTTCGCGTTCTGATTCGAGAGCTTCCAAGGTGAATGCGGGGTCGATGTCCTGCATCGAAAGTTGCAGGCGTCCGCCAGCGAGCCACAACTCAAGAGGACCGCGAACGCGTACCTTGACTCCTTCTTCGAGTCGGACAGTTCCTGCCTCACGCAGTTTTTCATCAACCCGAGTGCGTGTCCGACTCCAAAGCGCAACCGGGACTTTGGCGGTGACCGCACCTTTGTCGTCGCGATCAACAAGGTCGAAATAGAAATGCCCCCGGGATTCTCGGGGTCCAGAGATTTCGCCATCGACCCACACTGCGCCGCCGAGCCGGTCTTTGATGGCATCGGCGGTGGCCGTCATGAGTTCAGTCACCGTGTAGTTCGCACCGGTCATAGCCGGCACCGTAGCGGGCGAATGCCCTCAAAGAGTCAGGCCATGGGAACTTTCCGCACTCGGAAATGCAAGAACTGCTGAGCGTTATTCCTGAACGAGTTCGATCAGGGTGCCGAGAGCATCCTTCGGGTGGATAAACGCAACGGTGGTACCGCGTGATCCGGGTCGAGGAGCGTCGTCGAGGACTCGAAAGCCTTGCGCCTTCACTGCATCGAGCGCTTCGGCGCAATTAGCGACGCGGTAGCCAACGTGATGAATGCCCGGACCCCCGCGGTTGTTGAGCCACTTGGCGACGGTGGAGTCGTCGCGAGTCGGGGTAAGCAACTGCACGTAACTTTCTGCCACCTTCAAAAGGGCTTCTTCAACGCCGTCGCTCTCAACAATTTCACGATGGTCGACAACTGCACCGAAGGTCTCGCGGTAGTAGTCGATTGCTGCGCCGAGGTCCGGAACTGCAATTGCGATGTGATCAATTTCGGTAAGCAGTGGCTTTTGGTTTGCAGCAGCGTCGCTCATGTGAACTCCTGATTCTTCTTCGCCTGGTCGGCGTGCAGTGATGGCCATTGGATTCGTTCGTTGTTCTGCGCGTTATGCGCCGTGGCGACGGAACGCAGTGATGCGATCCTCGCCCACCTTTGCGCGGAACTCTGGATCATCGATACCGAGTCCTTCAGATGGGGCAAGACAGAGCACGCCGATTTTGCCCTCGTGCAGGTTCTTGTGAACCTGGTAGGCCGCTTCACCGGTCTGATCAAGCGGATAGACAGCAGAAAGAATCGGCTGAATTTTGCCTTCGCAGATGAGTCGGTTTGCGGCCCACGCTTCTGCGTAATTCGCGAAATGCGAACTGATGATGTTCTTCAACTTCATCCAGAGATGACGGTTGTCGTATTCGATCATGAAGCCGCTCGTTGCAGCGCAGGTGACGATGGTGCCGCCGCGTGCAGCGACGAACACCGATGCGCCAAATGTTTGGCGACCGGGATGTTCGAACACGATGTCGACATCGCGACCGATCATTGAACGGATGTCCTTGCCGAGACGACGCCATTCAGCTTCGTCTTGGGTGTGTTCGTCGGCCCAGAACTTGTAGTTGGACTCGCGGCGGTCGATGACATGTTCAACGCCAAGGTCGTGAAGCAGAGCGACCTTTTCGGGCGATGACACAACTCCAACTGGTGTCCCGCCGCCATTGAGGATGTACTGCACGGCGTAACCGCCGAGGCCGCCCGATGCACCCCACACAAGCACGGCGTCACCCTGCTTCATTTGTGCAGCGTTCTTGCTCACCAGCATTCGGTAACTCGTCGAGTTGCACAGAGCGTTCACTGAGGCTTCTTCCCACGAAAGATGCGCGGGCTTCGGCATAAGTTGGTTGGCCTTGACGACAGAAAGTTCTGCGAGGCCGCCGTAATTGGTTTCGAATCCCCAGATGCGCTGGTTATCGCCAAGCATCGAGTCGTTATGACTCGATGCGTCTTGATCATCGACGTAGTTGCAGTGCACAACGACCTTGTCGCCGACCTTCCATTTACGAACCGCGCTGCCGACGCGCAACACAACGCCCGAGGCGTCGGAACCAACCGCATGGAACGGCTGATCGTGGCGTGCGCCCCAGTAACCCTCTTTGCCGAGACGCTTCAAGAAGCCGAAGGTCGAGACCGGTTCAAAGATCGAGGACCAGACCGTATTGAAATTGATCGAACTGGCCATGACCGCGATGACGGCTTCGTCGGGAGCCAATTCGGGCAAGGCGATCTCTTGAAGGTGAAGCGCTTGGCGTGGGTCCTTGTCGCCTGAGTCCATTCCGTCGAACATCGTCTGCTCAGAGGCGAGTACGACGGTGGCCTTGTAGGACTCGGGCAGGGCGATGGCGGCGAGTTCCTCGCCGGGGGCACCCTGAATGATGGCGTCAATGATCTGCTGCATGGGGCCGAACGCTACCGTTTCCTCGACTAGAGGGGCCATGTGATCGCTGACCCCAAGGCCATGAGGCCCCGTGAGTTACCGACGGGTAGTGTTTCGCCCCGGGACATCACCGTCCCTCCAGCCGACCACCTGTCTGAGTTGGCGGCTAGGTACTCATCCTCTTGGAGGTTCAGACATGGCTGGATCGGTCATTCTCGCTGGCGCCCGTACTCCTATCGGCAAGCTTTCCGGCGCACTCGCCGGATTCGAAGCTTCCGACCTCGGCGCAATTGCTATTCGCGCTGCGCTTCAGCGCGCCGGACTTACCCCCGATCAGGTCGACTATGTCTTCATGGGCCAGGTGCTCTTGGGCGGAGCCGGTCAGATGACGGCTCGCCAGGCTTCGACCAAGGCCGGCATCCCGATGTCGGTTCCGTCAACCACCGTCAACAAGGTGTGCCTCTCGGGCCTCAACGCGATCCATCTCGCCGACCTCTACATCCAGTCGGGCGAAGCCGACATTGTTGTTGCCGGTGGCATGGAGTCCATGACCAACGCTCCCTACCTCATGCCTGGTGCACGTGCCGGTCTGCGCATGGGTGACGGCAAGGTTGTGGACTCAATGATGTTCGACGGTTTGTTCTGCGCCATCGATCAGTTGGCCATGGGTGCTGGCACCGAGAAGTACGCCGCAACTGCGGGCCTTAGCCGTGAATCACAGGATGCACTTGCCGCTCTTTCGCACGCTCGTGCAGTCAAGGCCCAGACCGATGGCCTCTTCAATGACGAAATCGTCAACGTTGAGATTCCGCAGCGCAAGGGTGACCCCAAGTTGTTCTCCGTCGACGAAGGTGTTCGCGCAGAGTCCACGTATGACTCATTGAGCGGTCTCCGCCCCGCATTCGACAAGGCCGGCAATATCACTGCGGGCAATGCGTCGCAGATTTCCGATGGTGGCGCCGCTGTCATCGTTGCTTCGGAAGCAGCCGCTGAGCGTCTTGGAATCACGCCGCTTGGTCGCATCATTGGTTACGGCCAGGTTGCTGGCCCCGATGCTTCGCTTCTCGATCAGCCGGCAAATGCCATCAACAATGCACTCGATCGTGCGGGCATGAAGGTCAGCGATCTTGACCTGTTCGAGCTCAACGAAGCATTTGCTGCTGTTGGTGTTGCATCAATGGCCAAGCTCGGTATCACCGATGAAATCACCAACGTGAATGGTGGTGCAATCGCACTTGGTCACCCCATTGGCATGTCAGGAACGCGCGTAGCACTGCACATCCTTATGGAACTTAAGCGTCGCGGTGGCGGTAAGGGTGTCGCGGCACTTTGCGGTGGTGGCGGTCAGGGCGACGCCATCCTCCTTGAATCGATCTGAGTTAGTCGACGTCGCGGCGACCCTCGAGGGCGCGGCCGAGTGTGAGCTCGTCTGCGTACTCGAGGTCGCCACCGACAGGTAGTCCGCTGGCAATCCGTGTGACGCGAATGCCGAGTGGTTTCAGTAATCGGCCCAAATACATCGCTGTGGCTTCGCCTTCGATGTTTGGGTTCGTGCAAAGGATGACTTCTTCAATGCCTTCAGGTTCGATACGAGTAAGAAGTTCTTTGACGCGCAGCTGATCGGGGCCGATTCCTTCGATGGGGCTTATCGCACCTTGCAGTACGTGGTAGCGACCGCGGTATTCGCCGGTTTTTTCGACGGCAACGATGTCGCGTGGTTCTTCAACAACACATACAACGCTTGCTTCGCGACGGGTATCGCTGCAGATTCCGCACGCGTCTCCCTCGGAGATGTTGAAACAAATGGTGCAGAAACTGACGCGTTCTTTCACAATGGCGATTGCGGTTGCGATTCTGAGCGCGTCTTCGGTGGGAAGTTTCAGGAGGTGAAATGCAATGCGTTGTGCCGACTTCGGACCAACGCCAGGAAGTCGGCCGAGTTCGTCGATGAGATCCTGAACCGGACCGGCGTACACACTCACGCGCGTTCGCCGGGATTCGGTGTGTCGATTTCGATGATGTCGTCGGAAGCGCCGAAGAGTCCGAGTGCTTCGAGGTCGACCAGGCCCCCGAGGTCACCAAGGTCGGGCATGCCTGCGTTTTGGAATGGGCCGAGCACTTCTTGTTGCATGGCATCGATCTGTGCAAGCGCATCATGAAATGCTGCGAGCACGAGGTCTTCAAGCATTGGTACGTCTGCAGGGTCGACGGCTTCGGGCGAGATGGAAACGTTGAGCACATGAAGTCCGCCGGTGATGCGAATGGCGACAGCACCACCGCCGGCTTGACCAACAAATTCATGTGCTGCTGCTTCGGCTCGCGCGTCTTCGAACTGCTGCTGCATGGCCATGGCCTGGCTCAACATCGAACCGAGATCGAATTGATCTGACATGTGGGCTCCCGGAGGGGCGAAGGGGTATGGGGTTTATTCTTCGTCGACGAGTGACGCGCCGGGAAACACAGCAGCGATGCGGTCGACACCGGCAGTCGCTGTTCCTCGGGCATTGGTGAGGTCGTCGAGGTCGATGGATTCGTCGACTGGGTTTTCGTCGGCGGCGGCACGGCGCGAAGCGGCGGCAACGCGGGGTGCTGAAGGGTCGGGAGCCGAACCATCGACAACGAGTCGAATGGGAACGGTTGTGCCGAAATGCGCCGACAACATCGACTCGACTTCGGGGCGGAGTTCTTCACAGCGCATTGCGTGCGGCTCGTTGGGAAGCCCGAACACGGCGACACCGTCGGAGACCTCGACCCAATGGCCACCAGAGAACCGGGCGCGAGATCGTTGGGGGAGGGAGGGAAGAAGTGTGTCGCTCCAGATGCGAGTGAGGTCGACGAGTGCCGGAATTGCCCCGCCCGCAGGCGCAGGTGCTGGCGGAACGAGCGGTGCTGCTTCGGCTGCAGGTTGTGCTTCGGCTTGTGCTTCGGCTTGTGGTTCAGGCGCTGCAGGAGCACTTGTTGTCGGTGTTGTTGGTGCAGAACCGGGACGGGCCGGTCGTGCTGGCCTACCGGCTGCCGCACGAGTTGCTGGCCGAGCAGGGCGGCCGCCTTCGTCGGTGCTGGAGCGACGGGCGAGTTCTTGGCGAGCGACATCGGCGGGACGGCTACCGGCTGCGGGCATTGCGCTGGCATCGGGGTGTGGGTTGTCGGTGTCGTCGTTGGCCACCGGAGGAGGAGGTGCAGTGGGGCGGGCAGGGCCAGGGCTTGAAAGCCCGGGATCGACGGCTGCTACAACGCCATCGCGTTCAAGACGAGAGATGCGATCGGCTAATGACGAAAGTGAAACGTCGGCGTCGTCGCGGGTGAGTCGTACGAGTGCGACTTCAAGCGGAATGCGTGGATCGAGAGCGTCTTGGATGCCAACGAATGCTTCGCCGAGTGATTCGAGTGCGCGAGTTGCGCCAGCAGCACCGAGACGACGACCCTGTTCCGTAGCGCGAGCGCGGTCGGTGTCGGTCAGACGCGAAAGGTCGGCCCCTACCGATGCAAGAAACACGTCGCGCAATCGCGCAATGAGTGCTTCGCCAAGAACACGTGGGTTGCGACCACGAGACAACGCGCCTTCGACCGCAATAAGCGCACGACCGGTGTCACGTTCGCATAGCGCTTCGACAAGTTCGTCGACTGCATCTTCAGAATCAGGGATTCCGCCAGCGGCGACAACGCGATCGAGTGCCGAAAGTGTGTCGCGTGCGGAGCCGGCACCAACTCGCAAGACATAGGTGCGGCCCTCGGGTGAAAGTGCAAGACCAGCGTCGGCAACGACGTGGTCGACAAGACCTTCGAGATCGGCAGCCGAAAGTAAATGCACTTCGAAGTGTTGCGTGCGACTGCGGATGGTGGGCAGTACTTTCTGGGGGTCGGTGGTGGCCAACACGAAGATGACATGCGAAGGCGGTTCTTCCAGCGTCTTTAACAGTGCATTCGACGCCGCGGTCGAGAGCATGTGGACTTCATCGAGGATGTACACCTTGTAGCGGCCGGGAGTTGCGAGCGATGCACTTGAGATGAGATCGCGAATCGCATCGACACCGTTATTGGAAGCAGCATCGAGTTCGTGCACATCGAAACTGGTGCCGGCATCGATTGAAAGGCAGGAGTCGCATACACAGCAGGGTTCGCCCCCGGCTGGATTCTCGCAGTTGAGGACCTTGGCCAAGATGCGTGCAGTTGAGGTTTTGCCCGTGCCGCGTGGTCCGGAGAAGAGGTACGCGTGACCGAGTCGGTCTTCGGTGACGGCGTTGCGTAGTGCCGAGACAAGGTGCTCTTGACCACGGACCTCGCTGAAGCGGGTCGGGCGATAACGGCGGTAGAGCGACTGGTAGGACATCGGGGCGAGCCTACCGATCGTCTGGGACTGCCATCGCCCGAAGTTGGATCGGGTCTGAGGCGCGAAACGACCCGATCCCCCGTGTGACGGTCAGGCGACCTGCGGCACATCGGTGGTCCCGTTGAGAGCTGCTGCCTTCCGGCCCTGACTCGATTCGCGGGTTCCGATTGCACAGGACCCGACCGCCACACGCGAGAGCGGGTCTGGAGGAACGATACCCTGTCGGACTGGAATGCCATCCGGCGCTGTCGGCTGGTCCCCGGGAGGGGTGCGAGAGCGGCCGACTCGGCACGCTTGGAAAGCGTGTGTGGGGAAACTCACCGTGGGTTCGAATCCCACTCCCTCCGCCAAAGATGCTTGAAGAAAATCGTGATCGGAGACGAAATGGGAGAAGCAGTCGATGTCCCCGAACTTTCCGATCATGACCTCATGGGCCTAGCGCTCGAACAAGCGCGAATTGCGGGCGAGCAGGGTGAAGTGCCGATCGGTGCCGTCGTTGTGATCGATGGCAAAGTCGTTGCTCGACGTCATAACGAGCGCGAACAGTCCCAAGATCCCACTTCGCACGCGGAGCTACTAGCGGTTCGCGATGCGGCCGCCGTTGTTGGTTCCTGGCGACTCGAGAACGCCACGGTCGTAGTCACGCTTGAACCATGTGCCATGTGTGCAGGCCTCATGGTCAATGCTCGTATTGGGCGCGTCGTGTTCGGCGCTCGCAGCTACGAAAACGGTGCGTGTGGTTCGCTGTATCACTTGGGCAGTGATCCTCGACTCAACCACGAGTTCACAACGACTTCCGATGTACGGGTCGAGGAGTGCAGCGAATTGCTGTCTTCCTACTTCGCCAGTCTTCGCTAACCCGGAACCCGTCCTAGAACCGCGTTGGCCCCCTTCGAAGGGAGGCCACTAGTGTCGAAGACGGAAAGTTGCCAGAGCGGACGAATGGGGCGGCCTCGAAAGCCGTTGTGGCCTTCGGGTCACCGAGGGTTCGAATCCCTCACTTTCCGCCACCAACGCCGGCGCCTTCGGGGCGCCGGTGGCGCGTTTAGGGCCGTAGCCTGAACTCACCATGATGCCCAGTTCGCTCCATTCAATGATGGCCGGCAATCGCGACGCGATCGCCGGTAAGTCGCTTAGTCGTCGGACAATCCTCCGAGTTCTTTCCTACGCCAGCCCGTACCGATGGGCGATCACCGCATTTCTGATCGTCATCGTGATCCAGGCGTTACTTGGGCTTGCTCCGGCCCTGTTGTTTCGTCAGATCATTGACAAAGCAATTCCCGAAGGAAATCGCGGTCTACTGCACGTTCTTGCGGCAGTTGTCATTGCTGC
>SYBH01000095.1 GCA_005787345.1 Actinomycetota bacterium | reverse complement strand
TTGCCATGAACCCCGACAAGTTGGCACCGGGGGAACGCTCTGCGTCAACCTCGAACCGCAACTTCGAAGGACGACAGGGTAAGGGTGGCCGCACACACCTCGTGTCCCCCGCCGTCGCTGCAGCAACCGCCATCGCTGGAACCTTTGCCGATCCCCGCGATCTGGCCTGAGAGAACTGAGAACATCATGGAACCAGTAATCACCATCACCGGAACCGCACTTCCACTCGATCGATCGGATGTCGATACCGATCAGATCATCCCGAGCGATTGGCTCAAGCGCGTCGAACGCACCGGCTTCGGCCAGGGCCTCTTTTCAGAGTGGCGTGAAGATCCGGAATTTGTCATGAACCTCCCACAGTTCGCCGGCGCCAAGGTCCTTGTGGCCGGCGCGAATTTCGGTGTGGGTTCATCACGTGAACACGCCGTGTGGTCGATCATGGATTACGGATTTGCGGCCGTGATCGCTCCTCGATTCGGCGACATTTTCCGCAACAACTCAGCGAAGAACGGACTCGTGCCCGTTGTGCTTCCCGCCGACGTGAGCGAACGAATACTTCGCGCCGTCGAAGCCGAGCCCACCACCGAGATCACTATCGACATCGCCACCAAGCGCGTCTCAGTGCCATCGCTCGACATCGACATCGAGTTCCCACTCGATGATTCGACTCAGGATCGATTCCTGAATGGGCTCGATGACATCGGCATCACGTTGCAGCACGTCGACGCGATCACTGCGTTCGAAGCAACCCGTCCAGCGTGGATGCCGGCAACCACTCGCTAATAGCACTGAAATCCAGCGATAAGACAACTCCGGCATCAATGAGACTGGTAAATTCGCTCGTTGTTCAGCCCGCTGGATGCAGTGCACCGTTGCTTATTGATCTGCTCTCAATCTGAGGAACTCGATTTCTTGGAGACACACGCCGCTGTCATCAAGGCCAATAGTGAGGGCGTTTCCACCACCAGTGATCGGGAAATAAATAGTGTGGGAACCTGATTCAAGGTCAATGACCGTGTTCGGACCGGACCACATCAAGGCAACTTTGGACTCCCTTGTTGAGGTGTAACGAACGCGCCCATACCAACCCCAAATTATTGGGGAAGAAACCAACTTGAGTGTTGTTGTCGTCATCTCTTGAACGTTCAAGCACCCAGCGCCCGTTGAGATCGGTCTAGAGATTCGATCGAATCGAGCTGGGACCACCGAACCATCGTTGAGAACCATAAAAGGGTTCTCAACAACACTCCCAAAACGAACATTTAAACCAGCCGGCAGTAACACAACTCGCGTCGTATTCAAATTACTCGTTCCCCAAAATGCTCCTGAAACGACCTTGGGAGGAACACCTTGAGACAGAAGCATCGGGGCATCATCCAAAGTTTCTGTGGTGCGTCGCGCTGTCTCTGCATAACTTTTCCCCGGTGCAAATTTCATACCGGCCACCATGGCTGACTGACTATTCCCAGAATGGGCGACAACGAAAATTCCGGCAACCACGATCAATACCAAACCCAAAGCCTTCGAACGTTGAAGAACCTTTCGGACAATCGGCGAATACCCATCGTTCTCGTCGTTCGAGTTCCCCAGAACCGCCAAACCAACCAACAACACCAAGGGAAAAACTAGATCAGACATATAACGAGTCATATTTTCGACCCACGTGCGATTGGCGAGTGCAATGAGTACAAGGTTTCCCCCGGCCATGGCCAGCAAGAGGGCCCAATACTTGATTGACTTCCAACAACGGATCATCGACCAAACAAACAGCGCGGAGAACGCAATGAAAGAGGCTCTGGCTTCAAAGTCCGATGGTGCCGAAATAGATCCGCTGGAATCGAACTGACCCGGCCCACCGAAAAAGCTTGGGACAAGATTCTTAAGAAATGGACCCAAATCAAACTTCGCTACCGCATCAAATGTGAAGTGGGCCTGGCCTTTGGATCCGCCGGTAAACACCGGGAAGAAAATCGCGTAGGCAACCGTTACTGCCACCAACATGGCAAGCGGCGTTCGGAGTTCTCGCAAACGACCCCTGCACGTCGCCGCCGAGGATTTGGTCAAAGGGGTAATCACACAAAGAATCACAACAAATGGGACGACCGTGAGCGCTTTTTCGAAAAATAGTGTCGCAATGAGCACTGGTGCGATCGTCACCACTGCTGTTCTGAAACTTGGATGCCTGCTATATCGCTGAAGTAAAAGAAGCGTCGCAGGAAAGGCCAACTGCATTGGCAGATACTGAATCGCCGACATTGCGATCATGTTTGCGCTGACCGTCAACACTGATGCTGAGTAGATAACGAGGAGCAAGACCGAAATCGGTCTCGATCTGAAAAACGACTTCAATACCCGCCATGTCAGATAGGAACAAACTGCCTGAGACGCTGCGATAACTGCAACGAATGCCCACCATTGCATTCCAAAGAGACTGCGGAGAACCCAAAAAACGCTGACAATGCCTGGCACCAAGTGCCCTCCATGCACAGTCAGCATCGAACCGGGGAATCCACCTGCCGAAGTCGTTCGAAACAACACCACAAAATCGTCTTGCTTAAACCACGTACTTGAAACGACCCACGCAAGAGCAACAACCTGCATGGCGATTACGACCCCAGCCGAAACAGAGATCCAGAGATCAGAACGATTTTCTCTTTCAGTAGTAAGAACTGCGCCCGCCAAAAACCGCCGCCCGTCTTTTTCTGCTTCGCCTCTGAGCACCCTAGCCAGCCGTGTGCACCGAGTCCCGCACCCTGAGGAAACTCTGATGCACTTGCATCAGGTCAGCGAACCCGGCCGCGACACTGCGGTCGGGTCTTCGCCGGTGTCACGGACCCGTACGATGCGGTTCAGTGCATTGAGCAGTGCTCGGGCGGAAGCTTCGACCACATCGGTGGACAGGCCACGACCTGGCATCGAAACACCATCGACCTCAAAGCGCAGGGCAACGTCGGCCAGTGCATCGACGCCACCAGTCACCGAGGTGACGGCGTAATCGGTGAGGGTTCCTTCGATGCCTGTGGCCTGACGAATTGCGGCACACGCGGCGTCGACCATTCCCGATCCTGCCGCAGTTGCTTCGATCTTGGTGCCGTCGTGATCAAGCACGATCGTTGCCGTAGGCGTCGAAGACGACCCACCGTGGCTATCAAGTGAGATGAGCGAGAATGCGTAGCGAACGGTGTCGCCCATTTCCTCGGCCACCAACGCTTCAAGATCGGCATCGCTCAGTTCGACTTTGCGGTCGGCCAATTCCTTGAAGCGAGTGAACACCTGATTCAGCGCATCGCCGTGCAGGTCATAACCCATCTTCTTCAATGTGTCGGCGAACGCATGACGGCCTGAGTGCTTGCCCAGAACGATCTTCGACTCGCCCTGACCAACGGCGGCTGGGTCCATGATTTCGTAGGTGGTGCGCTCGTTCAGCACGCCGTGCTGGTGGATGCCTGATTCGTGCGCAAATGCATTACGACCAACAACGGCTTTGTTGTACTGCACCGGGTAACCGGTCAGTCGACTGACCAGACGTGAGGTGCGAGCCAACTCTTCTGACTTAATGCCGGTGTCGATACCGCCGAAGTAATCAGAACGAGTACGCAGGGCCATGACAATTTCTTCGAGTGCAGCATTACCGGCACGCTCGCCCAGACCATTGACGGCACATTCGACCTGACGTGCACCCAACTGCACTGCAGCCAGCGAGTTCGCCACGGCCATACCCAGATCGTTGTGGCAATGAGTTGAGATGATGTAGTCGCCCTTGACGACCTTGCGGACATTGGCCAGACGCTCGGCGTATTCCTGCGGCACTGCGAAACCGACAGTGTCGGGAATGTTCAATGTGGTCGCGCCATTGTCGACAGCGATCTGCAGAACCTCGCACATGAAGTCGAAATCGGAACGCGACGCATCTTCTGGCGAGAACTCAACATCCTCGGTGTACGAACGAGCGCGAGCCACACCAGATGCCGCTTCGGCCTTCACTTGATCGGGAGTCATACGCAGCTTGTGCTTCATATGCGTTTCGCTGGTGGCGATGAACACGTGAATACGGCGACGCTCGGCCGGTTCGACCGCTTCCCAACAACGGTCGATATCGCCAAGTGCCGTCCGAGACAGCCCACAAATGACAGGCCCGCGTACGGACTTCGCAATGGCCTGCACCGACTCAAAATCGCCCTGGCTGGCGATCGGGAATCCGGCCTCGATGACATCGACACCGAGACGAGCGAGTTGCTCTGCGATTTCGACCTTCTCGCCTTGATCGAGCGAGATTCCCGGCGACTGTTCGCCGTCACGAAGGGTCGTGTCGAAAATAATGACCCTGTCGTTGTTTGCGGTGATGTCGGTGGTACTCATAACGGTGCCTTTCGGGGCATGTGCTGCATTGTGGGGATCAAACAGAAACTGGCCGGAGAACGAAAAAACCTCCCGGCCCGAGGGCGCAGGAGGTTGGCAGGCGCCATATGTGGCACCCGCCTATCGAAGTAGAAGCTCCAGAGCAAAAGAACGCATGGAGAGAGTCTGCCGGGCCTGCGCTCCGATTGCAACCATGGTCCATTCCCCCGCTGTCCCAGCGAGGTAGAGGGACCTCAAATGGCGTCGACGGAAACGATGCCTTCGATGCCACGAAGGCGCTCGCAAACCTCGGCCGGCACTGCACCGGTGATCGAGAGGACCATCATCGCCGAGGCGCCATTGGGGGCCTGACCGACGTCCATGTCGGCAATGTTGAGGCCAGCTTCGCCAACGATGGTGCCCACAAGACCGATCATGCCGGGGCGATCGTCGTTACGAACCACGAGCATGTGATTGGCCGGCGGAACATCAACGCGGTGATCGTCGACCATCACAAGGCGTGCTTCGCCATCAAGACCCATGAGAGTGCCGGCCAGCGAATGAGCGCCACCACGAATAGTGATGAGGTTCACAAAGTTGTGCGCCGTCGTTGTCGTCGATTCGGTAACAGTGATACCGCGCTCTTCAGCCATCTTGGGCGCGTTCACGTACGACACCGGGTCGTCACTGATACGACCAAAGAAACCCTTGAGCAACGACAGTGTCAAGATGCGTGTGTCATAACCGCCGATTTCGCCTTCATAAGAAATCTCAAGCGACTCAACACCAGTAGCAAGCCCGCCAAAGGTTGCGCCGAGACGTTCAGCAAGCGAGAGGAACGGACGAACGGTTTCGCTGGCTTCCGCGGCGTTCACGTTCACGGCAAACGGAACAAATTCACCAGCAAGAGCAAGGCCAACCATTTCGGCGATGGTGTCGCCGGCTTTGTCCTGTGCTTCGTGGGTGCTGGCACCGAGATGCGGCGTAACAACGACCTCGGGAAGTTCGAACAACGGAGATTCGGTGGTGGGTTCCTTATCGAACACGTCGATGGCCGCTCCACCAACATGACCAGAACGAATCGCGTCAGCCAGATCGCTTTCAACGATGATGCCGCCACGAGCGACATTCACAATGCGAATGCCCTTCTTGGCTTTGGCCAAACGCTCGGCATTGATGAGGCCAACAGTTTCGGGCGTCTTGGCCACATGCAGCGTCACGAAATCAGAAACAGCAAGCAATGTGTCGAGATCGACAATGTCGATGTTCATCTTGCGCGCCATCTCGGGAGCAACAAAGGGGTCGTAAGCGACGATCTTCATGCCGAATGCCATTGCGCGTTGGGCGACGAGCTTGCCGATGCGACCAAGCCCGACAACACCGAGGGTCTTGTCGGAAAGTTCGACACCGGTCCAACGACTGCGCTCCCAACGGCCAGCAACGAGAGCGGCATGAGCCTGGGGAATATTGCGGGCCATCGACAGCAACAGCGCCATGGTGTGTTCGGCGGCGGAAAGGATGTTCGACTGCGGCGCGTTCACGACCATCACACCGCGTTCGGTAGCGGCTGCAGTGTCGACATTGTCGAGGCCAATACCAGCGCGACCAACCACGATGAGGTCGGTTCCAGCAGCAAGCACCTCGGCGGTGACATCGGTGGCCGAGCGGATGATGAGCGCGTGGGCTCCCTTGATGGCCTCGATCAGTTGCTCGGGGCTCAGACCCTCCTGCACGTCGACGGTGTGGCCAGCAGCGCGAAGGCGGTCGAGGCCGCCGTCAGCGATGGTTTCAGTAACAAGGATCCGTGCCATAGGGGTCCATCCTTACGGGCCGACCGTCTGGTCGCCAACCCAGATCAGGGGTCACCATTCACCGCTGCTGCGCAGAGCCGATCAACCTGTCGCCCACAACCAAGAGAACGACAGTGAGGACGAGAGCGGGCGGTACGCCAAAGAAAATCGCCAAGCCAAAGAAACTCGCTCCTTCGTAACCAATAGTCAGGAGCCTCAGGATCAACCCGACGACCAGACCGTCGACGATACAGAGGAGCTGAACAATCATCAGCCGGGTCTGAGCGGACCGCTCAAGCCTCCGAGTCACGAGGAAGCGATTTGCGACCAGGCCAACCGCTATGAGGAGACATCCGACCAATCCGATACGCCGAGGATGATGTTCAGCCCACTCGGGCGCACGCACCAAGTAACTCGGGACCAAGACTCCACTTTCAGTGAGGTCGCCGATCAACCACCAGCCAACACCGACGCCGCCAGCCACCAACACGAGAGACAGTGCCGCACCCGCAACACGCCGCCCTCCGCGACGACCGGAATCCACCCGCCGCCTCATCGATTCTCAGAGATGAGCGATGTCGATTGGTTCGACATCGTCAGCAAGATCGAAGCCAAGCACCTTGCTGTAGAAGTAGGCCTCGGCCTCGAGAGCTCGTTTGATCGTGGCGGCCTGGCGGAAACCGTGCTGTTCACCTTCGAATTCGAGATACGCCCACGGCACGCCGTTGGCATCGAGCGCCTCGACAATCATCTGCGATTGGTTCGGCGGAACGATTTCATCTTCAAGGCCTTGAAGCACGATCAGTGGGCATTCGAGATCTTCAACATGGTGGATCGGTGAACGCTCGGCGTAGATGTCACTACGAGCGGGCCATGGTCCGACGAGTGAATCGAGATAGCGGGCTTCGAACTTATGTGTGTCGCGGGCCAGGGCTTCAAGATCGGCCACGGCGTAGAGACTGCAGCCAGCAGCGAAAACGTCACGGAACGTAAGTGCGCTCAACGTGGTGAAACCGCCAGCACTTCCGCCACGGATGATGAGTCGATCGCGATCAGCGTCACCGCGATCAACAAGAAGGCGCGTTGCAGCGATGGAATCGTCGACATCAACAATCCCCCACTCGCCGATGAGGCGGCGGCGATAGGAACGGCCGTAGCCAGTGGAGCCGCCGTAGTTGACATCGACAACACCGAAGCCGCGTGATGTCCAGTACTGCACGCCAAGGTTCAGTTGCGGTCGAGCAGCTGACGTGGGCCCACCGTGGCTCAGAACAATGAGCGGTGCGCGCTCGCCGTCGGGCGCTGTGAAGTCTGGGTTTGTTGGTGGGTAGTAGAGGCCATGAGCAAACCGATCACCAGATGTGGCGAACGTGATCGATTCAGGTGTGGAATACCACTCGGTGCCGACGCCCAAGTCGCGTGCGGGCCGCAACGGTGCCGAAAGAACTGCGGTTGAACCGTCGATATCGGGTTTCGACGGAATGTCGAGCACTGCGACAACGGCTTCGGAGGTCGGCGATGCTCCAATGACGACAGCCCCGTAACCAAACGCGCGTACCGATGAAAGTGCCGTGAACGGCGACTCGAGCGGAACCATCGCTCCGCCACCAGCAGGAATGACGCCGAGGTGATCAATGCCCAGCTTGAACCACGCAACGAGAACGCGACCGTCAGCCAGCACCGCGTAGCGCGAGTTATCGAATACCCATTGGGGAACGCCAATCTCGGCATCGACTGGCGCAATCGGCATTGGGTCAGCGGCAACTCCGTTCGCAACAAGTTCGTGAACTGCTTCAGCGGAGACTTGGTAAAGGTTCCACCAATCGGTGCGGTCGGAAATGAAAAGCAACGAGCCATCGGGCGCCCATTCAGGCTGGGTAATGGATTCGTCGCGACTGCCTGCGACAACACAAGTGTCGCCAACAACGATCTGCCCGTCATCAGATTGATCGTCGTACATTGACGCGACGCAAAGTTCGGTGCCGTCCCACGGCATATCGGGGTGATTCCAACGGAACCACGTGAGCACGTTGCCGGAAGGATTCACTCGGGGCGCAGCAACAAAGTCCGAACCGGAAACAAGCACGACTGGTTCAGAGAGTTCACCGTGGGGATGGACGCGCACCGCAACGATTTCGTTGACCGGTTCGGCATCAGCGCTCGCATGGCGTTCGCGCACACAAACAATCCAACGGCCATCGGCTGTGAATCGACCATCGGCGTAGCGGTCGCCGTGACGATCGACTGGTTCAGGCGTGAGAGGTATTGGGGTTGAGGTGCCAGCAGCTAATCGATAGAGACGCTGATCGGTCCAGTTCACGAACACGACATCGGAACCGTGCAACCACCATGCGCCACCGCCGTATTCGTGCACGCGAGTGCGCGCCCCGAAACCTTCGGGCAGAACATCAACCGCTGCGCCACCAGGACGATGTCGCACCAGCTGCACGCGCCCACCCTCTTCGGGCCGAGCTTCGCTCCACCAGACATCGTCGTCACCAACGAAGACTTCGCCAATGGAAACCGATTTGGAAACGATGAGATCGGCGGTGATCGGCGAGGACCACGAACCGAACGGTGCAGTTGTCATGTGTTGGTCAGCTGCTCTTTGCGACGAGTTCTGCGATGCGACCGATGCCTTCGACGATGTCAGCATCACTGACAGCAAAGGAAATACGTACATAGCCCGGTGCATCGAATGCTTCACCGGGAACAAGGGCAACCTTTGCTTGGTCGAGAATGACCTCGCACAGTTCCGAAGTTGTCGTGGGCGTTACACCGCCGAAGTTACGGCCGAACAAACCTTCCATCGACGGGAATGCATAGAACGCACCTTGGGGCACCATGCAGGTGACGCCAGGAATGTTGTTGAGCAGTCCGTGGATGAGTATCGCTCGACGCGCGAACGCTTCGCGCATTTCCTCGACGTATTCGAGTCCGCCTTCGAGCGCAGCGATGGCGGCACGTTGTGAAACGTTCGCCACGTTTGAGGTCGAATGAGACTGAAGGTTTGTGGCGGCCTTGATGAGGTCGGCAGGGCCGATCATCCAACCGACGCGCCAACCGGTCATGGCATAGGTCTTCGCCACGCCGTTGAGAATCACACAAGTGTCGGCAAGGTCGGGCACCTCGGCGAGGATCGAGGTGAATACGTTGTCATCGAAGGTGAGGTGTTCGTAGATCTCGTCGGTGATGACCCAAATGCCGTGCTTCAGTGCCCATTCACCAATGGCGCGAACTTCTTCGGGCGGATACACCGCGCCGGTGGGGTTCGAAGGCGAGACGAATACAAGCGCTTTGGTCTTGTCAGTGCGAGCGGCTTCGAGTTGTTCGACCGTGACGCGGAATCCGGATTCAACGTCGGTCGGAAGGACAACCGAAACACCACCGGCCAACGCAATCGGCTCGGGGTAGGTCGTCCAGTACGGCGCCGGAAGCAGAACCTCGTCGCCAGGGTTCAATAGCGCTTCGAACGTGTTGTAGACCGCGTGCTTTCCGCCGTTGGTGACAAGCACCTGACTTGCCGACACCTTGACCTTTGAATCGCGCAGTGTCTTGGCGGCGATCGCTTCTTTCAATTCCGGAAGTCCAGCGGCAGGCGTGTAGCGGTGGTTCTTGACATCGCGAGCAGCTTCCACCGCGGCCTCGACCACATGAGGGGGCGTCGGGAAGTCGGGCTCGCCAGCACCAAAGCCGATGACCGGCTCACCGGCAGCCTTCAGTGCCTTGGCCCGAGCGTCGACGGCGAGAGTCGCTGATTCGGTGATGGCGGAGACTCGGCGAGAAAGGCGCTCTGTGGCCATTGGGGGAAGTCCTTGGATCGACTGAAGTGGGCGACCGCACGCTACCGGTTCAGCGGCCCTCTCCTGCAGCGAATTGGGTGTGACTCACGGCGTTACGCAACCCTCTCGCTGGAGTGAGACGATGGAGAGGTGAGCGCATCCCCCATCATCATCCCCACCGATCTCCTTCCCGCCGACGGCCGCTTTGGCTGCGGACCCTCGAAGGTTCGCCCCGAGGCCGTTGCTGCCCTTGCTGAAGCGGGCCGCGACTACCTCGGCACCAGCCACCGTCAGGACACCGTGAAGTACATGGTGAGCCGACTGCGCAATGGTCTGGCCGAAATGTTCGCTCTTCCCGACGGTTACGAGATCATGCTCGGCAACGGTGGCTCCACGGTGTTCTGGGACATCGCAACGTTTGGCCTCATTGATCGTCGCAGTCAGCACCTCACCTTCGGTGAGTTCTCGTCGAAGTTTGCCCAAGCCGCAGCCGCCGCTCCGTTCCTCGATGACCCGGTCATCATCAAGAGCGATGTCGGTACGCACCCGTCACCCATCGTCGACGATGCAATCGACACCTATGCGTTCACTCATAACGAAACCTCAACCGGTGTGTCGATGCCGTTGGTGCGCCCCGTTGGCTCCGAAGGCAAAGCGATCGTGCTTGTCGATGCAACATCGGCTGCAGGCGGCCTTCGTTTCGATGCATCACAAACTGATGTCTATTACTTCGCCCCGCAGAAGTGCCTCGCCTCCGACGGCGGACTCTGGCTCGCAGCCGTCTCCCCCGCTGCTATTGAACGCATCGAAAAGATCGGTGCATCAGGGCGCTGGATTCCCGAATCGCTCAGCCTCACAACCGCGCTCGACAACTCTCGCAAAGACCAGACCTACAACACGCCGGCACTCGCAACCGTGTTCCTTGCCGTGCAACAGGTCGAATGGGTGAATGAAAACGGTGGCCTGCACTTTGCTGCATCACGATGCGACCGCTCTGCCGAGATTATGTATTCATGGGCCGAAGCCTCGTCGTACGCCTCGCCATTCGTCGCTAATCCCGATGAGCGCAGCCACGTCGTTGCCACCATCGACTTCGACGATTCAGTTTCGGCCGACGAGGTCAACAAGGTGCTCCGTGCCAACGGCATTGTCGATACCGACAGCTACCGCAAACTTGGTCGCAATCAAATCCGTGTTGCCATGTTCCCGGCCATCGATCCCGAGGACGTCGAAGCACTTACTAAGTGCGTCGATTACGTGGTCGAAAACATCTGACCAAGCAGTTGGCTGCGGGCCGCAGCGTCCGGCTCCAATCGGGTGAACTTGTAGATCAAAGACAGCGCCCTCAGCCACGAGGCATGCCACCGGCAACGACGATGTCGTCACCGGTTACAAACGATGAAAGATCACTGGCGAGGTACAACACCGGACCAATGATCTCTGCGGTCTCAGCTACTCGCTTCAATGATGTTGCTGACGCGGCTCGTTCATAGAAACCAGGCGCCATTCGTTCCGCGCCTTCGGTGAGTTCGCTCTTCACCGGGCCCGGGCAAATCGTATTGACACGAATGTTCCACGGCGCGAGTTCCTTTGAAAGGGTGCGTCCCAAATTGATGAGTCCTGCCTTCGATGCTCCATAGGCACCAACGCCCGGACCACCGCTGTAGGCGCCGACGGTTGCGATGTTCACGATCGAACCGCCACCAACTGCGCGCATATGTGGCGCTACACAGGTGGCCATGCGCAACGGACCTTCAAGATTTACCGAAAACACTTTGCGCCACAGATCGATATTCGTTTCCATCAGCGAATCGCTCGTGGGATTAATGCCGGCGTTATTCACGAGAACATCGATACGGCCAAATCGGTCGATGACCTGTTCGACAAATGCGGGAATCGCGTCCCAATCTCCAACGTGGCATGCGAGTGGCAGTACTTCAGCGCCAGTGCGTTCTGTGAGTTCGGCTGCGACCTGATCGCACAGATCTTGCTTGCGGCTGCTTACAACCACCTTTGCGCCAGCGTCAGCAAAACCGTCGACCATGGCCCGACCCAACCCTTTCGTCGAACCCGTGACGATGACAACCTTGCCGCTGAAATCAAACGTTGCTTGCATAACTCCCCCTTGATCAGATCCCGAACGTAGCCGCTCCGGGACGCAAAGAGGCCCGGTCGATGACCGGGCCTTTCTCTGCAACTTGGAACTACCGATGACTCACTTCGCAGCAGCGAAGCCCTTGTCAAGGTCGGCGATGATGTCGTCGATTGACTCGAGGCCAACCGAAAGACGCACGAGGCCCGGCTGCACGCCAGCGGTGATCTGCTCGGCTTCGGTGAGCTGTGAATGCGTCGTCGTTGCCGGCTGGATGGCGAGACTGCGCACGTCACCAATATTCGCAACGTGACTGTGAAGCTCAAGCGCCTCGACAAACTTCTGTCCGGCTTCCTTGCCACCCTTGATTATGAATGCGGGAACCGAACCGAAGCCTTTACCGGCGGTGTACTTCTTCGCGCGCTCATGCCACGGCGAAGAGGTAAGGCTGGCGTGCTGCACTTCTTCGACCTGCGAGTGCCCGGCGAGATACGCGGCGACCTTTACGGCATTTTCGTTGTGACGCTCCATACGAAGGCTGAGTGTCTCGAGGCCCTGGAGGAACAGGAACGAGTTGAACGGCGTGATGGCCTGGCCAAGATCGCGAAGCAACTGCACGCGGGCCTTAATGATGTACGAGCCGGCACCAAGCGCTGGCCAGTACTGAAGGCCGTGGTAGCTAGGGTCGGGTTCGGTGAACATCGGGAACTTGTCGTTCGCCGAGAAGTCGAACGAACCGCCATCGACGACAAGGCCGCCGATTGAGGTGCCATGGCCACCAATGAACTTGGTCGCCGAATGCACGACGATGTCGGCGCCCCATTCGAACGGACGAATGAGCCACGGCGAAGCAACGGTGTTGTCCACGATGAGCGGAACGCCAGCCTCGTGTGCGACCTTCGAAATTCCTTCGATGTCGAGCACGTCGTTACGCGGGTTGCCGATGGTCTCGCCATAGAACGCCTTGGTGTTCGGGCGAATGGCATTACGCCATTCATCGAGATTGTCGGGATCATCGACGAACGTTGCATCGATACCAAACTTCGGAAGCGTGTAGTGAAGAAGGTTGTAGGTGCCGCCATACAGCGCTGCGGACGCAACGATGTGGCTGCCCGCTTCGGCAAGGTTCTGGATAGCAAGAGCTTCAGCAGCCTGACCTGATGCAACGGCAAGTGCACCGGGAAGACCAACAGCAGTCGCAGTTGCACCTTCAAGCGACGCGATACGAGCTTCGAATACACCCTGGGTCGGGTTCATGATGCGGGTGTAGATGTTGCCAATCTCGGCAAGTGCAAACAGGTTCGCAGCGTGGGTCGTGTCTCGGAACTGATACGAGGTCGTTTGGTAGATCGGGACAGCGCGCGCACCGGTGGTCGGGTCGGGCTCCTGGCCGGCGTGGATCTGACGGGTATCGAAACCCCAGTTGTCGCTCATGGTCACTCCTCATCAATCGACCGGCACAGCCCGGTCGGACAGGAGCGAGACTCTAGGGGCCTAATCCCGACCAATCAACTCAACAATTGAGATGACCGGCAAAACGCGACGGAGGGGCCCGAAGGCCCCTCGCGCACTCCACCCGCTGAACTTCACACCAAAGGGTGCGTCGTATCGATCCGTCGCCGTCAACCGAAGTTGACGAGTGTCAACCCAAGTGGGTTAGTCCTGAGCGCCGCCTGAAGTTTCGGCAACGCTCTTCCGCCCAGCGGAGATCCACGGCATCATGGCGCGCAGTTCCTTGCCGGTCTTTTCAATTGGGTGCTCAGCGCCAGCGTTACGCAGGGCGTTGAAGTTTTTGCGACCCGACTCTGATTCGGCGATCCATTCATCGGCGAACTGACCGGAAACGATTTCTTCGAGGATCTTCTTCATCTCAACCTTGGTGGCCGGCGTAATGACGCGCGGACCACGAGTGACGTCGCCGTACTCGGCAGTGTCGGAGATTGAATAGCGCATACCGCTGATGCCCTCTTCGTACATGAGGTCAACGATGAGCTTCACCTCGTGGAGGCATTCGAAGTACGCCATCTCGGGCTGGTAACCAGCCTCGGTGAGTGTTTCGAATCCGGCCTGCACAAGTGCAGCCACGCCGCCACAAAGAACAGCCTGCTCACCGAACAGATCAGTTTCGGTTTCTTCGGTGAACGTGGTTTCGATAACGCCAGCGCGAGTGCCACCGATTGCATCGGCATAGGCAAGTGCAACATTGCGGGCGTTGCCGGTTGCGTCCTGCTCAACCGCAATGAGACACGGAACGCCGCCGCCCTCGGTGTAGGTACGACGCACGAGATGACCTGGGCCCTTGGGGGCGGCCATAACGACATCGACACCAGCCGGCGGAACGATGCGATTGAAACGAATGTTGAAACCGTGAGCGAAGAACAGCGCATCGCCTTCGGAAAGGTTCGGAGCGATCTCTGCGTCGTACACCGACTTCTGCTCGGTGTCGGGAAGCAGGATCATGATCACGTCGGCCCACTTTGTGGCGTCCGCAATCGACATGACCGTCAGGCCTTCCGATTCGGCCTTGGCCTTCGAGGACGAACCCTCGCGCAGGCCAACAACAACGTTGATGCCCGACTCTGTGAGGTTGAGCGCATGG
>SYBH01000094.1 GCA_005787345.1 Actinomycetota bacterium | reverse complement strand
GAAACCTTCATTGAGGTAGCGGTCGGCGAATGAGGGATCCATGTCGAGACGTGTCATCCAGTCCATGATCTCGAGCCGTAACTCGAGCATGGAAAGGTCGATGCCGCGGCGGGCCGACCAGGCTTGGCGAAGGAAGTTCAGGACCGAGACGCCCTGGATCTCTTGCGGGTACTGGAACGCAAGGAACATGCCGGCCTTGGCCCGCACGTCGGTGGACCAATCAGTGACGTCGTCGCCTATAAAAAGGATGCGGCCCGAGGTGACCAGATACTCCGGGCTTCCAAGAAGGGCAGCTGCAAGGGTCGACTTGCCGGAACCGATGGGGCCCATGAGTGCATGGACCTCACCTGCGCTGATGACGAGGTTGACGCCACGCAGGATCTCGACCGGATTCTCACCTGCGGTAGAGACGTGAAGATCCTCGATGCTGAAGAGGGGGGACATGCCTGCAGTCTAGAGCCACGGGGGGATTCGCACTACCGCCGTAGGAGAAATTACTGACCCCAGCGCAGAGGACTACCAGCCCCGGTCGACCCATTCCTGCAGATGGGGTCGTTCGGAGCCGATGGTGGTCCAGTTGCCGTGGCCGGGAAGGACGATGGTGTCGGCGGAATAGGTGAAGAGGCGCTGATCGAGCGAGTCGATAATCGTGGCGAAATCTCCGCCTTCGAACGAGGTGTTTCCGGGGCCGCCGGGGAACAAGGTGTCGCCCGAGAACAGCAACGGGCTGCCTTCAAGGGCAAAGCACATCGAACCGCGTGTGTGGCCCGGCGTTGCGATCGTGCGAAGTCGAAGGCGCCCTACTTCGATCACGTTGTCGTCTTCCAAAATACTGTCGTAGGCCTCGAGCATTTCGGCATCGGCAGCAGTAACAGCGACGTCGTAACCGGCATCGCGTACGGCAGGCACAGCCTGGATGTGATCCCAGTGGCCGTGGGTTTCGATCACCCGGCGTACGCCGAGTGCGCTGCAGAGCTCAAGCAATCGTTCGTGTTCATTCGCAGCGTCGATTAGAACGCCATCGCCGGTCTCAGTGCAGCGAATAACAAAGACGTTGTTGTCCATCGGGCCGACCACAACGGCATGGACTTCGTATCCGGTCTCGGCGAGCAGAAGCGTCATGGAAACAGTCTCGCAGGAGATTGGCCTTGGAGGGCTACCGTTCGGCTATGAAAGCAATCGTTTGCGAGCAATTTGGGCCGGTAAGCGACCTTCAACTGGTTGAACGTGAAAGCACTGCAGTGGGTCCGGGAGACGTTCGTATTGCTGTTACCGCGTGCGGAGTCAATTACGTCGATGGACTTTTCGTTCAGGGCAAGTATCAGATCAAGCCTCCGGTTCCGTTCGTTCCGGGCATGGAGGTTGTGGGTCGAGTCGTTGAAATTGGCTCTGAGGTCACGACTCGTTCGATTGACGATCGCGTCTTTGTGAACGTTGGTCTTGGCGGATACGTCAGTGAAGTTGTTGTCGCCGAAGCGCGTACGGTGCTGTTGTCTGATTCGATTACCGACGGACAAGCAGCGACGTTCACGCAGAGTTACCTCACTGGATGGTTTGCACTTCGTGAACGCGCGCAGGTGCAGAGCGGACAACGTCTCCTGGTGCTCGGAGCGGGAAGCGGCGTCGGCCTTGCGGCGGTTGATATTGGTTCCATGCTTGGGATGCGCGTCATCGCTGTTGCGTCCACCGAGGAAAAGCGTGAACTTGCTCGTTCGCGCGGTGCCGAAGCCTTTATTGATTCCACAACAGAGGATGTAAAGGAACGAGCCAAAGAACTTGGCGGCGGCTCGGTCGATGTTCTCTATGACCCAGTTGGCGGAAATCTCGGGACGACCTGTCTGCGCGCTCTTGGCGACAACGGGGCCTATCTGGTCATCGGATTCGTGGCCGGAATCTCGAGCCTCCCGGCGAACCAGATTCTGCTGCGAAACCGCAGAGTCATCGGCGTCGATTGGGGTGGTTGGGCCCTGCGAAATGGCGAGCGCAACGAGGAGCTGACAACTGAGGTGCTAGCGGAAATCACGAAAGGCACCCTGAATCCGGTCGAACCCGTCGCCTACCCCTTGGCCGAGGCTGCTCGGGCGCTGACCGACCTTGAGCAACGCCGGATAGCAGGCAAGGCAATCCTCGTTCCCTGACCGAAACGAATCGGGCCAGAGATGTGCCGCACGCCCCCTTCGTCGGCTAGAACTACCCCCTGCGGCAGTTGCTGCACACGTCAACCGGCGGGGGACCGACCCCCGTTCGCGACCGGAGGCCACCACCATGAACTTTGCCTTCTCTGAGGAGCAGGAAGAGCTTCGCAACATCGTTCGTCAGTTCCTCGAGGCCAAGTCCTCAGAAGCCGATGTCCGTGAGCAGATGGAAACCGAGCGCGGGTACGACCCCGACGTATGGGCGCAGATGGCCGAGCAACTCGGTCTGCAGAGCCTCACCATTCCCGAAGAGTTCGGTGGTCAGGGTTATGGCTATGTCGAACTCATCGTTGTCCTTGAAGAAATGGGCCGTTCGCTTCTGTGCGCGCCGTACTTCTCCTCTGTTGTTCTTGCTGCCAACACCGTGATGCAGTCCGGTGATGATGGCGCCAAGGCTGCGATCCTTCCGGGTATCGCATCAGGCGAAACCATCGCCACGGTTGCCTTCACCGAACCGAATGGTCGCTGGGACGAATCCGGTATCGAAGCAACCGCCACCAACGATGGCGGAACGTGGAAGATCAACGGCACCAAGTCCTACGTCATCGATGGTCACACTGCGAACGTGATCATCGTCGCGGCCCGCACCGCCGCTGGCGTGAGCCTCTTCTCCGTCGCTGGCGATGCCGCCGGCCTCACCCGCACTGCACTGGCCACCATGGACCAGACCCGCAAGCAGGCCAAACTCGACTTCTCCAACGTTGAAGGCACACTCATTGGCACCGACGGTGCTGGCTGGAACGTTCTCTCCACCGTTCTTGACCTTGCTGCTGTCGGCCTCGCTGCAGAGCAGGTCGGTGGCGCTCAGATGTGTCTCGACATGGCGGTGCAATACGCCAAGGATCGGGTGCAGTTCGGTCGTCCCATCGGTTCGTTCCAGGCCATCAAGCACAAGTGCGCCGACATGCTGCTCGAGGTCGAGTCAGCAAAGTCCGCTGCGTACTACGCCGGCTGGTGTGCATCAGAACTCAATGACGAACTGCCTGCGGTTGCGTCGCTCGCTAAGGCCTACTGCTCCGATGCGTATTTCCATGCGTCTGCCGAGAACATTCAGATCCACGGTGGCATTGGTTTCACCTGGGAACACCCGGCACACATGTACTTCAAGCGTGCGAAGTCTTCCGAACTCCTCTTTGGTGATCCCACCTATCACCGCGAGCTTCTTGCTCAGCGCATCGGCATCTGATCCGCTGTCTTCAGCGACGAGCCGATCATGATCGTCGTCTTCATCATCCTCTCCGCGCTTGCGGTGGTGGCCATCGGTCTTGTTGCCGTTGGACGGCTCGCGGGCCAACTGGCGGAGCAGCCTCGTCCTGCCCTCTATGACCGCGCTGAAGCAGTTGACTTTGTTGCTGATCGCCTACCGGACGATGTCACGGCACAATTGACCTACGACGAACTCGCGCAACTCCTGCAATGGCATCTCGACTATCTCGAAGAACTGGGTGTGGCGCGAGCTCAGGGCGTCGAGAACGTTGCCAGTGGGCCACTTGTCGCTGCTGAAGATGATGCATTGGCGTTCGTGATCGGTCGAGCAACCGACGCTGGACTCGATGTCGACGATGTGACGGTGGTGCAGGTGATCGAGGGCAACGAAAAGTACCTCGAGGCCATCGGGGCGATTGGTAATGAGCTTCCGATGCCAGAGGACCCAACCGGCAAGTAATCGCCCTCAAAAGAACGGGTGACAGTTCTCAGCCGTCTACGATGACACCATGCATCGTCCAACGAAGTTCGAACACAACCGTTGGGTGGGCGACAAGCGCACGCAGGTCGTCTACGACGTCGACAACATTGACGACCCCTCCATCATTGAAGAACTGATGGAAGCTGAGACGTTCATTTGCTTCGGGCCAGACACGGTCGATGAAGCACGCAATCGCTGCTACAAGCCCTACAAGGGCAACGGCAGCGGCCTTGTCGACGCAGAAGCCTGATTGTCTCCGGCCGTGGAGAAGCTCTTCCGGTCCGGCGATATCGAACTTGCAGGTCACTTAGCGCGCCCGCGTATTGCGCCGGGAACGTCAGCGCCGGGGCTTCTGATTTGTCATGGCTTTCCCAATCTGAATCAGGGTGGTGCACTTTCGGCTCGATCATTCCCTGAACTAGCGGAACGCATCGCCACCGAAATGGGTTGGATGGTGTTGGTGTTTAACTTCCGTGGTGCTGGCGATTCCAGCGGTGACTTTTCGCTGCACGGTTGGCGAGACGATTTACTTGCGGCGGCCGCGTATCTACGAGCCGTTGAAGGTGTGCACGGTGTGTGGGCTGCCGGATACGGAACAGGTGGTTCGCTTTCAATCGCGGCTGCGGCCCTTGATCCGGAAATCCGCGGTGTCGCAGCGATGGGGTCGCCTGCCGACTTTGACGACTGGGCCAATCACCCGCGCTTGCTGCTGCAGCATGCACGCGCCACCGGAATCATTCGTTCATCGTCATTCCCATCGAATCTTGATGAATGGTCGAAGGAAATCCGCGATGTGCGCGCTGTGACCGCGATTCGGGCGGTCGCACCTCGTCCCGTGCTGATCATGCATGGCTCGGAAGACGACACCGTTCCGGTGTACGACGCCCGTGTACTCGCCGATGCGCACGGAAGTGCCGACTTCCGAATCATCGAAGGCGGCGCGCATCAGTTGCGCCATGATCCGCGCGCCGTTGCGGTGCTGCTCGGATGGCTCGACAGGCAGCGCGCTGCGGCGGCTGCTGAACGCGCCAGTTGAATTAGCTCAAGAGCGGGTTGGGCGCATCGGGATCGATGCCATGATCAGAAATTGCTGAAGCAACAACTGATGCATCGATAACCCCGTCGGCAGCGAGCGCTGAGAGTACGGCGATTTCGATATGAGCGGCGTCGATTTCGAAGAAGCGCCGTAGTGCTTCGCGGGTGTCGGAGCGACCGAATCCGTCGGTGCCGAGTGAGACGAAACGCTTCGGAACGTACGGAGCAATTTGATCGGGAACGGACTTCATGAAGTCGGTAACAGCGACAATCGGGCCGGGGGCTGCGCCGAGTTGTTGGGTGACTTGTGCCGATCGCGGTGTGTCGGTTGGGTGCAGCCGATTCCAGCGTTCGACGTCAAGCGCGTCTTCTCGAATTCGCTTATAGGAGGTTGCACTCCAGAGTTCGGCGCCGATTCCGCGTGCGGCGAGCGCAGCTTGGGCATCGCGTGCGCCTCGATTCACCGTGCCGGAAAACACGATCGTTGCTTTCGCCTCGCAACCTTCTGGAGCTTCGGCCCACTTATAAAGGCCACTCATGATGTCGGCGTCGGTGACGTGGGCCGGGCGAGGAGGCATGACCTGGTTTTCGTTGTATGCGGTCAGGTAATAGAAGACACCTTCGCCTGCGCCATCGGGACCGCCGTACATGCGCTGAAGTCCGTTCTCAATGACTGCTGCGAGTTCGTAGGCAAACGCAGAGTCGTACACCTGACATGTGGGCACGGTCGACGCGAGCACAAGACTGTGGCCGTCCTGATGCTGGAGACCTTCACCAAGCAATGTTGTGCGCCCGGCAGTTGCGCCGATGATGAAACCTTTGGTCTGGGCATCGGCAGCGGCCCAGATGAGATCGCCCACCCGTTGAAATCCGAACATCGAATACAAGGTGAAGAACGGAACCATTGGGACGCCGCGGGTTGCGTAACTCGTTCCGGCAGCAGTGAAGCTCGCCAACGATCCGGCTTCGGTGATTCCTTCTTCGAGTAACTGTCCGCTTTTGGATTCCACATAGGAGATAAGCAACTCGTGGTCGACAGGTTCGTAGAGCTGACCTTGGGAGGCGTAAATACCAAGTTCGCGGAACAGAACCTCCATGCCGAAGGTCCGTGCTTCGTCGGGAATGATCGGAACGACGCGGGGCCCAAAGCCTTCTGCTCGGCATAACCCGCGCAATAGACGGGTGAACGCCATTGTTGTGGAAACGGCTTTTGTGCCAGAGCCCTCCGCGAATTCTTCAAAGACAGAAGGATCGGGGAGTGCGAGTGGGCGACGAATCTGCAGTGAACGACTCGGGACAAATCCATCGAGTGCTTCACGACGTTGAGCGAGATACATCGCTTCTGGTGAGTCCGCTGGTGGTCGATAGAGAGGTGGTATCTCGGCGTCAATTGCCGATTCCGGTATTTGCTCGGTGAGTTGTAAGCGATCTCGGAATCCGAGGATCTCTTCATGACTTAGCTTCTTGATCGAATGAGTCGCGTTGCGGCCTTCGACGGTCGAACCAAGAGCCCAACCCTTCACGGTTTTGGCGAGGATGACCGTTGGCACCCCTTTTGTTTCTACCGCTGACTGATATGCGGCATACACCTTCTTGTAGTCGTGGCCGCCGCGGGGAAGTGCGCGTAACTGATCGTCGGAAAGGTGTTCAACGAGTTTGCGCAAGCGTGGGTCGGGTCCGAAGAAATGCTCGCGGATATAGGCGCCGCTTTCGATGGCGTAGCGCTGCCACTCGCCATCGGGGGTTGAGTTCATCTTGGAGAGCAAGACACCGTCGACATCGCGAGATAAAAGTTCGTCCCAGCCGGCTCCCCACACAACTTTGATGACGTTCCAGCCTGCGCCACGGAACACGGATTCGAGTTCTTGAATGATTTTGCCATTGCCACGGACGGGTCCATCGAGTCGTTGCAGATTGCAGTTCACGACCCAAATGAGATTGTCGAGTTGTTCTCGGGCGGCAAGCGAAATGGATCCAAGCGTTTCGGGTTCATCGGTTTCACCGTCGCCTAGGAAACACCACACCTTTGTTGCGCTTGTGTCGTCGATCTGGCGGTTGAAGAGGTACTTACTGAATCGCGCCTGATAAATCGAATTGAGCGGACCGAGTCCCATTGAGACTGTTGGGAATTCCCAGAACTCGGGCATGAGCCATGGGTGCGGGTAACTCGAAAGTCCGCCGCCTCCGATTTCTCGGCGGAACCTGGACATTTCTTCTTCGCTCAGTCGGCCTTCGAGATAAGCGCGCGCATAAATTCCGGGAGCAGCGTGGCCTTGCAGGTAGACGTGATCGCCAACCAGCGTTCCTGAACGACCACGGAAGAAGTGATTGAAGCCAACTTCGAGCAACATTGCTGATGACGCGTAGGAAGAAATATGGCCACCAATGCCGTCGGCATTTTTGTTGGCGTAGATGACTGTCATTGCTGCGTTCCAACGCAAGTATTGGCGAATGCGCTTTTCGATCTCCTCGTCGCCTGGAAACCACGGCTGTTCTTCAACGGGAATTGTGTTGATGTACGGCGTTGAGACTTCTGCTGGTGTACCGATCTGCAACTCGCGTGCCCGCTCGGTGAGCCGCGATACCAAGTAGCGAGCGCGAGTCTTACCGGCGGTGTTAATGACAGCATCGAGAGAATCGAGCCACTCAACCGTTTCTCCGGGGTCGGAATCGGGAAGTTGGCTGACGAACTGATCAAGGTCCACGAGGTGCCTTTCAGAAATTGCGTTCCACCATGATGCCCACACGGGATTGGTTACCGGCAGGTAGCCCGGTTGATTTTTTATGAATTATGGATGTCGGTTGTTCCCTCTGACCTGTGGGACGCTGGAACAGTGACAACAGTCGTGTACACCGACGGTGCGTGCAGCGGTAACCCCGGCCCTGGTGGTTGGGCGTGGGCGGTTGTCGACGGTGGCTTTGCTAGCGGGGGAGAAGCGCAGTCCACGAATCAGCGTATGGAAATCATGGCGGCGTTCGAGGCGGTGAAATCGCATCAGGGTCCTGTTGAGATCGTGAGTGACTCCACCTATGTCGTGCATTGCTTCCGTGATCGCTGGCATGACGGCTGGAAGCGTCGGGGTTGGAGAAACTCTCAGCGCAAGCCCATTGCAAACCGAGACCTGTGGGAACCGTTCATCGATCTGGTCTTGAGTCGTGGCGATGTCACGTTCCGCTGGGTGAAAGGCCATTCGGGCGATCCCATGAATGACCTAGTCGATCGTCTAGCGGTCGAAGCGGCCGCCACACAGATGGAAGCATCAGGCTCGAAGCCACCGACCGATCTCGGACCACCGGACAGCTTCGGAACCGGCGAATCGGCGCAAGGGATCGTGGACGCTTCTCGGGCGTATCCCGATGACGAGCAACTTTCGCTCTTCTAAGTATCGATTGTGGTCAGAAATGCGGTGTGGAGCTGCTGCTCCCCGTATTCTCTGCAGCCATGGAAATCAATGGAATCTCAGCAATCGTGACCGGCGGCGCTTCGGGCATCGGTGAAGCATGTGCACGTCAACTCTCCGCTGGCGGCGCAAAGGTCGTTATCGCCGACCTCAACGATGAAAAGGGTAACGCGCTTGCCAGCGAAATCGGTGGGGCATTTGCTCACGTCGACGTGTGCAATAGCGAAGATATTAAGGCCGCCATTGGCATGGCCGAGGAAATGGGCCCGATTCGCGCCCTTGTGAACTCTGCGGGAATCGGCGCTGCAAGCCGCACTATCGGCAAGGACGGATCCTATGACTCGGCCTTTAATCTTGATTACTGGCGCAAAGTTATCGACGTAAACCTCACTGGCACGTTCGATTGCATTCGTTTGGTAGCGACCGCGATGAGCCGGACTGAGCCAGTTTCCGATGACGGCGAGCGCGGTGCCATCGTGAATATGGCGTCGACTGCTGCGTTTGACGGACAAATTGGTCAGGCCGCCTATTCCGCCTCAAAGAGTGCCGTTGCGGGAATGACCCTTCCGATTGCGCGTGACCTTGCAGTTGTTGGCATTCGAGTGAACACGGTTGCTCCTGGCCTGATCGACACGCCGATTTATGGCGAAGGCGAAGGTAGCGAGGCTTTCAAGGCGAAGCTCACCAAGGACGTGCTCTTCCCCGACCGTCTTGGCTATGCCAGCGAACTCGCGTCGATGGTGATGCAGCTCATCACCAACTCCTACATGAACGCTCAGACGATTCGCGTTGATGGTGGGGCACGTTTCAGCCCGAAGTGATCTGATCCAGATCTGGCGTGAGGACCCGGCTTTCGAGCCGGGTCCTTCGTTTTTGCGGGGCAAGTGGCTACGATCGTACGCATGTTCGTAGTGGGTATTGACCCGGGGCTGACCCGATGCGGCTATTGCGTGCTCGAAGTGCGCGACGGTGCCTCTCCGCGGGCCGTGGCACTGGGCGTGATGCGCACGTCGCCGTCTGACGAGGTTCATCACCGGCTTGCCGAACTCCAGTCTGAACTGCGCGCGTTACTCGCTGAGTTTCCTGTCACGGCAATGGCAGTCGAGCGGGTCTTGTTTCAAGTGAATGTGAGCACGGCGATGTCGGTTGGTCAGGCCAGTGGCATTGCCATGGTCGAAGCAGTCAATGCTGGTTGCGAGGTCGTGCAGTACTCGCCCAATGAGGTCAAGTCTGCAGTGGCCGGTTGGGGCAACGCTGACAAGGTGCAGATGCAGCAAATGGTGCAGACCCTCCTTGGCCTTGCTGAGCCACCGCATCCCTTCGACGCTGCCGATGCTGCGGCACTTGCACTGTGTCATGTGGCAATGGCCCCGATGCGTGCCGCTGCGAACCGTGCGGTGGCAAAAGTGAGCGCGAAATGATCGGCTCAGTTCGTGGCAACTTGCTTGAACGGTTGCCGTCGGGCGAAGTGCTTATCGAGGTGTCGGGTATTGGGTACCGAGTCATCGTTGCGCCTTCCACAGCAGCGTCACTTGGTGAAACTGGTTCTGAAGTGTTTCTGCATACCCATCACCACCGTCGCGAGGATGCCGAAACGCTCTACGGATTCACCTCCTCAGAGCAACGAATGGTCTTCGAAGCGTTGTTGTCGGCTCATGGAGTCGGCCCCGCACTCGCTCTCGGCATCATGAGCGTGCATCCGCCGGCTTCGTTGGTTCGGGTCTTGGCCAACGACGACATCGATGCGCTGTGTTTGGTGCCTGGCGTTGGCAAAAAGACTGCTGCGCGTCTACTCATCGAACTGAAATCAAAACTCGACATTCCTGGTCTTGATGTTGGAGCCGGTTCCGTTTCTGTCGACGGCGCAACCGGTGGCTCCTCATCAGTTGCCGATGTGCGCACTGCGCTTTCCGAGCTTGGCTATGGGCCAGACGAAGTTGCCGAAGCGGTGAAAGAGCTTCCTGACTCGAACGACACTGCTGAATTGCTGCGTCTCGCTCTGCAACGATTGGCCGCCTGATGCGCGACGAACTTCTTTCACCCGAACCCACCCCCGACGATGTTGAACCGGTGCTCACTGATCACCCCTCAGGAACCGATGTCATTGGTGAAGAAGGCGGCCTCCGTCCTCGGCACCTCGACGACTTTGTTGGTCAGCGTGAACTGAAAGAACATCTCGGCATCATTCTCGAGGCGGCTCGCCGCCGTGAACAAGCCGTCGACCACTTGTTGTTTGCTGGTCCTCCCGGGCTCGGGAAAACAACACTGGCCGGCATCGTGGCTGCCGAACTTCAAGTTGGCCTCCACGTGACCTCTGGTCCCGCACTCGATCGCGCCGGAGACCTCGCGGCCATCCTCACCCGTCTCGGCGAAGGCGATGTCTTGTTCATCGACGAAATCCATCGTCTCAGCCGCTACGTCGAAGAAGTGCTGT
>SYBH01000093.1 GCA_005787345.1 Actinomycetota bacterium | reverse complement strand
GGAACCTCAAAGCCCGCAGCACGTCGTGCCGCTCGCTTCGGCCTGCCGATCATGTGGGCGGCTCCAGTTCCCGAGATTGAAGCTCACTATTACGAAAAGTGCGCTGAATACGGCACGCAGGGTTTTGCCATGGCTCCGCCGGAAGATTTTCACCATGTCTTCTTTGCCGAAGACGTCGATGCTGGTTGGGCCGCCATGGGCGAGCACATCCTTCACGAAGCAACGACCTACTCCTCATGGCAGACCTCCGACATCAAGTCTTCGGCGCACTCACACGCCAAGACTGTTGCCGAACTTCGTGAAGAGGGTCTCTACCAAATCGTTTCGCCGGCCCAAGCGGTTGAAGAAGCCAAGGCCGCAGGAGATTTCGCTGTCTTCGCGATGCACCCGCTCGGTGGTGGCATGCCGATTTCGGCAAGTTGGAAGCAGGTCGACCTGCTTCGCAACGAGATCCTTCCCGCACTGGCCTAGGTGATTCCGGCGGCAGCGATGCCGCCGGAGTTGTACCTTTCAGGAACTGACACGTCGATCCATCGGGGGAAACCATGAGCAAGAACAACTGGGGCCGTTGGGGCGCCGACGACGAGCGCGGTGCGCTCAATCACCTCACTCCTGAGGTCATCAAGGCAGCGGCAGCCGCAATCACCACTGGCAAGGTGTACAGCCTTGGTATCCCGATTCAGGGCCAGGGTGTTCCGTTGCTTGATTATCGCGGCACGCCCATGCGACTCACGTTGCAGGACGGCACCGACGACGGCATGTTCGCTGTCTACGGAGCGCAGGACGGTACCGGCGCCCACGAGGATGTGCTTGTCATGGCCTCGCACACAACCTCACACATGGATGCACTCATTCATGTGTATGAAGATCACAAGCATTACAACGGCGTGCCTTTCGGCGAGATGCGAGCGCTTGGTGGCGCCGCCAAGCTCGGCATCGAAAAGGTCGACAGTTTCGCGGCACGCGCTGTCATTCTCGACATCGTGAAACTCAAGGGTGCTGACAAGTGGCTTGAACCCGGCACCATGATCATGGCTGCCGATCTTCAGGCTGCTGCCGATGCGCAGGGAACCGAAGTTCGCGCTGGCGACGTCGTCCTGATTCGTACTGGCCACCTCGATATGTGGTGGGCCAACCATGCAACCGGCGCTCCCGAAGGTTTCGCGCAGGCGGGCATTGGCTCAGACGCTGCCGAGTGGCTTGCCGAGAAAGACGTCACTGCAGTCGGTTCTGACAACGCAGCAGTTGAAGTCATTCCGTTCGACAACAACGACTTCCTTATCGTGCACAAGATGCTTCTCGTGCAGGCGGGCATCTACATGCTCGAGCACCTCGACCTTCGTCAACCATGCGAGGACGGCAACTACGAGGGCGTCATCGCGGTGTCGCCGCTCAAGGTCACGGGCGCAACTGGCTCGCCGATCAATCCGGTGTTTATTTCCTGAACGAAAGTTTTTGGAGCGGGCCCCGGCTTCGGTCGGGGTCCGTTTGCGTTTTGCTCGCTGCGCACCCTTCTGAAATCGAAGATCTGCTTATGCCGCACTCGTAACTAGTCGTCGAGTTTCGACCAGGTGCGTGTCGGGTAAAGAGAGACGGCAGGCTCATGGAGCCATTCATCGCGATAAGCGCGGCGTGTGAGGTAGGCGACGACAGCGGTGTCATCGATTTCGTCACCGAGGATCTGTTCGTTGAGCGCTTCCATTCCCTCCTGCCTCGAGGCAGGACGAAATCCAAGTAACGGCTCAAGCTCTTCGCACTCGATTGCATCGAGTTGGGCGCCAAAACGACGTTTACGGTCCATGATCTTTATGAGAATTGCGGCATCGCCAGCACGGGACTGCGCAAAGGCATCAGAAAGATGGGGAGCAACGTCCTTTTCGAGCGACCAAATCGCCGCATCAGCAAACACATCTTTTTCCCCGGGACCGAAAAGTTCATCCGGCATCGGTGGTACTTCAACAGTGATTCCCGCCGCTTCCGAAAGCGATTCACAGGTGGCCCGATCGCCGAGGTACCGATAACAAAGAAACCATGCCAGCGATTCTCTCGGGTGCGCGTTGACCGAAATCGCATGAATCGGAATCATGCCGCGAACGTTTTGCTGGACTCGGTAGTACTGCGCTGCAAACTTTGTATACGGAATACCTGAAACTTCTTGGTAGAGATGAAACAGTCCGGTGAGTCCGCCGCTTGGGTTCCAGAACTCGCGAGTGCAGATGTTGCCAAGGTCCTCAAGCGGATCTCCGTAGTGACCCCACTCCAAGTCAATGATCGCACTGACTTCGTTACCGTCGAACATGAAATTCACAGGTCCGGTATCGCCTTGAACAAGCGAGAGACGGGCGATTGTCGAAGGTGCGTTCTGGCGGAGCCAACGAACGCCATAGGTAATGAGTGGATCGGAGTAGGTCGAAAGAAACGTTGACCACTGCTCAAGTGCAAGATCGACGTCATTGAGCGCCGCTTCCTGCGGAGTCGTCGGTAGATACGGCATCGCATCGTCGAGACCAAGATCGGCAAGGTCGAGCGTGTGGAGGCGGGCAATGACTCGAATGAAGTCCTCCATGACGGCGCGCTGTTGCACGGGATCATCGAGTTTGTCGATATCTGAGCGTCCCCGAACCCGCTCAAAGAGCGTGCAGTTGAGTTCTTTGCTCACTCCGTAGACCTCAGGAACGGGAATATCGGTTTGCGCAAGCGCTTGGATGATGCGGGTCTCTCGTGTCAGCGAGGTCGATGACTTTGGGCCAGCAGGGGTCCGTTCCAGTCGCAGAAACCCTTTGAGAACCGACCCATCTGGTCGAGTCACGTCGACAACCCACGCCTCACGCCTTGCGACATGTCGGTGCAGTGCGGTGATCTCACCGCCACCGGTTTCGGCAATCCATTCGACCATTCCATCGGGAAGATCGTGCGTGTGTTCCATGAGGTTCCCCCTTGCGCTCCAAGCAACGTAGTCACCCGGCAGGTTTCTTGCCCCGAACAGCGTTTGGTCACGAGCTCGGGGTTTGATGTGGGAGTGTGGCGCCTATGTCAAAGCGCACTCGCACTCTTTCTCTACCCGCCCTCATTCTCATCGCCGGATCGCTTCTTTTGGCAGCCTGTGGTGGAAGTAGTAGCTCGAAGGCAGCAACACCGACTCCGATGCCCGCTCGATCGGGCACCTATGCGGTTGGCCACGACACCATTTCGATTCCCGATCCATCAACGGGAAAGACGATTACCGCTGATCTTTGGTATCCGGCCGCCGACGGAGCGACGGGAACACCCACTCGTTACTCGCTTCTTCCGACTGCGTATTTCGATTCGAAGGTTGCGATCGAAAAGGCACCAATGAATAGTGCGGGTGCTTTCCCGTTTGTTGTCTATTCACACGGCAGTGGCGGCCAAAGTTTTGTCGCATCGTTCCTCACGGAAGACCTTGCCAGTCACGGCTACGTCGTGTTGTCCGCAAATCACGATGGCAACACCGCCGCTAATCAACTTCTCGGCACATCAGTTTCACAGGATGTGAATGATTTCCTTCGTCCCAATGTCGTAAAGGCCGAGATCGACTGGGCCCTTGCGCAGTCTTCCGGTAAAGAATCCGCCTATCCGGCACTGAAGGGCGCAATCGACGAAACGCGTATTGGTCTCGTTGGCCACAGTTATGGCGGCTACACAGTGTTGGCGACCGCTGGTGGTCACTCTGGTCCAGCCGGAACCATTGCGCCCGACCCGCGTATCAAGGCCGTTGTTGGCCAGGCTCCGTATACCCGTCGACTTTCCGACGCTGAACTCACTGGCATCAAAATTCCGGTGATGTTGATGGTTGGAACAAAAGACATCACGACGCCACTGGAACTTGATTCGCAGCGTCCGTTCGATTTCATCACCGGGCCGCCAGTTGTGCTTGCCGTGATGACCGACGCTGCCCATCAGTCCTATACCGATGTGTGTATGTATCTCGACGAGATTCCAAAGTTGCCCGATGCACCAGCGTTGGTGGCAACCGCGATTAAGGCCCAAGCCGCCGAAGGTTGCGGCCCCGAGTTCATGTCCTATGCGCGTGGCATGGAACTCAGTACCGGACTGACGGTTGCGTTCCTTAACGAGTTCGTCGCTGGTACCCCCGACGCTTCCTGGTTCTCCGGAGAAACGTCAACCATCAGTGCTCCCGACATCACAATCACAATCAAGCGCTGAGAAACAGTTCGTCCCAAGTTCTTTCGACAACTGGTTTGCTAGGTTCGATCTGTGAATCCAGCCGCCCTCGCATTTGCTGCCTTTCTCACTGCAGCAGTCGGAACGCTGGGTGGTTTGGGCGGGGCAATACTTCTCGTTCCGATCCTCGTCTTGTCGGGGATGGAAGCGAAGTTCGCCGCTCCTCTTGGACTGGTTTCGGTTGCTGCGGGCTCTCTCGCCGCAGCTCCTCAGCAACTCAGAGCTCGCGTTGTGAACCATCGACTTGGGGTCGCTACAGAGATCGTTGCGTCGTCAGCAGCACTCGTAGGCGCGTTGGTCTCCGGTTTCATTGGTCAGTCGTTGCTTGCCGTCCTACTTGGCGGGGTGGCGTTGGTGGCCGCGTTCTTTGGCGGTCGACGAAAAGGAATTCGCAATCTGCCTGATCCATCGCTCACCGCCGCCGATGTTGGTGAAACACCGGGAACGCTCGCAGGCGTTTACCCATTGGGTAACGAGTTCGTTCCGTATCGCGCGAAGCGTCTTCCCCTCGGACTCATAGGGATGGGTATGGCCGGGTTGATTTCGGGCCTGTCCGGAGTTGGGGGCGGATGGGTGAAGACACCGACTGCATCGGAAGTTATGCATGTCCCGGTCAAGGTCGCTGCGGCTACCTCGACCTTTACGGTTGGTGTGACTGCTGCAGTTGGTCTTCTTGTCTACGAATCACAGGGACGCATTGTGGTTTCTGACGCCGCGCTTGTTGCGGCTGCTGGCTTAGTTGGTGGCACTGTCGGTGTTCGGCTTCAACATCTTCTTCCGCCTCCGTTGGTGCGCCGAGGTCTTTCCTTTACCCTCGCCGTCATCGGCGTCTTGCTGATTGTGCGCCGATGAATGATCTCGGAGTTCTTTCAAAGATTCTGATGGTCGCTCTTGTTGTGACGTTTGCCTGCGCACTTGGTGGCGCATTTCTCCCAGGAACGGCGAGCGTTTGGAGCGGAACTGCGTGCGTCGTCATCTTGATTGCTGTACCGGTTTTGCGGGTGACATGGCTGGTCGTTGATTGGACCAAATCCCGGGACGTGAAATTCGCGCTTTTGGGCTGTGCGTTGTTGGTTGTCCTCGCAACGAGTGGTGCAATCGTGTTTCTTCGTTAGCACCAGGCTCTTCAGGCGAAGGCAAAAGAGCCTCGGTAGGCTTTCACGATGACCTCGGATGGACTCGCTCGACCAATCGATTTTTCTGCACGTTCTGCCCAAGGCATTCATCTTGGTGTGTCGTTAGGCGGCGGTGGAATCTTCTTCGTTGCTTGGCAGGTCACCTATCTCGAGCAATTGGCGCAGTTAGGCGTGAACATAAAGGGCGCCGGTCGCGTTGTTGGCACATCGGCAGGTTCGCTGGTTGCGTCAATCCTTGAAGCGGGCAATTTGCGTCGATTCGAACGCGAAGTTTCCCTTTTTGCCAAGACCCCAGCCCTTGTCAGCATGTTGGCGCCTTCGGGTTCATTGAAGCCAAGCCAACAGCGTGCTCTCGATTGCTTTGTTGCAGCACAAACCGCAGAACCTGCACTGGTCCGTTCCATTGGGCATGAAGCACTGGCCGCTCTCACTCCCTCGGCAAACAAGATGGCCCGAAGCGTTTCTGCGATGCTGCTCTCACGGTCATGGCCTGCCGATGCACTACACATCACCTGTGTCGACACACTCACGGGTGAACGTTGTGTCATCACGCGCAGCGCCGGAGTTCGTATCGAGCGCGCGGTTGCGGCAAGTAGCGCTGTTCCTGGAATCTTCAGTCCGCAGCCCATCGGCGATCGTCGTTGTATGGATGGGGGAGTGAGTGGATCTGGTACTCACCTCGACCTACTCGCCGGATGC
>SYBH01000092.1 GCA_005787345.1 Actinomycetota bacterium | reverse complement strand
GTCTTGTCGGTGTTCTCGATCATCGCGCGCTTCGCCGCGAGCCGCGCCATCGCCCGACTCGACATGACACGCTTCACCGTGCTGATCGCCGTCGCGCAAGCCGTGTCGCTCGCACTCATCGGCGTAATGAACACTTCGGTCGGACTGCTCGTCGGCATCGCGCTCGTTGGTTGCACCATTGGCAACATGCTGATGATGCAAAGCCTGCTCGTCGCCCAGCGATTCGGCGTGCTCGACTATCCGCGTATCGCGGCCCGCCAGGGCCTCATCTCGTTCACGGGTACCGCGGCCGGCCCGCTGATGCTGGGTGCGTTGCACGACTTCGCTGGCGGATATCGCGCGAGCTATCTCGCTGCCGGCGCGTGTTCGTTGGTCGGTGCACTGCTGTTCTCGTTCGCCGGCTCTGCCAACCCGCCCGCAGGAGAGCATGTGTGAGCGAATTGCAGCATCCCAATGTGACCCGAGTGATTGAAGCTGGTCGGGCACTCGGGCTCGAGATAGTGACTCGTCGGTTTCCTGAGGGGACGAAAACCGCGCAGGATGCCGCCAATGCGATCGGAGTGTCGGTTGGTCAGATCGTGAAGAGCCTGGTGTTCGCGGTTGATGGTGAGGTTGTGATGGCCTACGTGAGTGGCGCGAATCAATTGGATGAAAAGAAGCTGGCAGCAGCGGCCGGTGGAACGAAGTGTTCACGTGTCGATGCTGATGCGGTACGCGAAGCAACGGGTTTTCCTATCGGTGGTGTACCGCCTCTGGGTTTGGCAACCCAAATGAGAATCTTCATCGACCCGGACTTGTTGCAGTACGACGAGGTGTGGGCCGCGGCAGGCACCTGGAATGATGTGTTCGCCATCGAGCCTGGAGCCTTGCAGCGCGCTACCGATGGTGTTGTCTCGGACATCAAGCGCCAATGACTAAGGAGCAGACCCAAAGAGAAGCGCTGGCCGACTACTGGCGCTTCTTCGCAGAGACCGAATGCAAGGGATACTCACCCTTGTACGAGGCCATCACCACGGCATGCGCGAATAGTGGGGAGGTGATGGAGTTCCTGGCCTCATTGTCGAGTCACGCACACCAGCCGAATCTTCTGCTTGCGGCGATGCACGAGCGCGTAATCCAAGGTCTTGAGCCCACACTCACGCCGTTCTATTCAGGAGCGCGAGCGGGCCACGTTGGGCGCTTGTTCGTGGAGTCAGTTTTGGCGTCGCGCGACACACTCGGACAAGTTCTCTCTTCGCGGTTTACGCAAACGAATGAGATCGGGAGAGTGGCAACTCTTGCGCCAGCACTGTCGGTTATTCCGGAGTGCGATGATCTCACCTTGATTGATGTGGGAACCAGTGCTGGCCTGACTCTTCACCTCGACGATTGCTTCATCGATTACGGCTCCTACGGTTCGCTTGGTCCCACAGGCAGCAAGGTCAGGGTTCAGGCGCAAGTGCTCTCGGGACATCCACCACTGCGAAGAGTTCCGATTAGGCGACGAATCGGACTCGACAGAAACATCCTGGATCCATCCAATTCAGATGATGCGCGCTGGATACTCGCGTGCGTATGGCCAGATACCGGACGCCTCGAGCGGACACGCAATGCGCTTGCACTTGCCGCGAAGTTTCCGAGCGAACTCATCGAGGGCGAGGCACTGGAAACGCTTCCGTTGTTGTTCTCTTCGCTTGAGGGGCCAATTGTGATCACGACGACATGGGTGGTCGCTTACATGAACACGGAGTATCGCACCCACTTCTCTGCCGCATTGAGTGCGGCGAGCCAGAAGCGAGACATCTACTGGATAAGCGCAGAAGCTCCGGGAGTCGTGGCTCATCTTCCCGACGTGGTGTCCCCAAAGGTAGAGGGGCCCCCTCCGAGCGTCGTCGGTTTCGTGAAGTTCTCGAAAGGTCAGGTTTCGGCTGCCCGAGTTCTGGCTCACGCCCATAGCCACGGCACATGGATCTGGTGGTACGACCACTCATGACCCAAGCTCACTCTTTTTCGTGGATGAATGGCGGCGTGCCTCCCTTTGGTCACAGCACACAGTTGCGTGTGTTCGTTGATCCCGACTTGTTGCTGTATGACGAGGTGTGGGCTGCAGCGAGAACGTGGAACGACAACTTCGGTGCCGCACCAGCTGACATCGTGCGTGTTGCCGGTGGTGTGGTCACCGACCTGAAGCGTGCCTAACGAGCACCTTTTCTCGCCCACACTTCAATGTAGGTCCCACGGTTCACATCGTCGATTTCAAATCCGGCTGCTGACACGGCTTCCTCAAAGTGATCATCGGGCCAAACTGTGTACCAACGCCGCCCGTCCGTTTCATCAACCCATCCAGTCTCGCCAACTGCAGGAACGCAGGCGTAGAAAAGTCCTTGAGGGCGAAGGAGCGATTTAGCATCCCGGAGTAGTTGTTCGGTCTCTTTTCTCGACAGATGTACAAGTGATGCCTGGGCCCACACGCCGTCGAACGTTTGAGGTGAGAACAAGTCTTCAATGCCCCGGATGTCAGCTTCGATGACATGGCCATGTCGTGAAGCCATCGCAACGAATGAAGCATTGAGTTCAACGCCAATCGGCGAGTGGCCCGCATCGGTAAACAGACGGAGGTCGCGACCTGGTCCGCATCCGAGATCCAAGATCTCGGCGTTCGGCGGAAGTAGTGATGCGAAGCGCGTTGGCCTGTCCAGGAGATGACTCTGGTAGTGGCGCTCGTACGCAATTGGGTCAGCGTTGTACGCCGCCACAGAGACGAGTACCGGGTCCAGCTGTTCGTTCGACATCCTTCCATCTTCCCATGCGATGTGCAGGAGAGCTGGTGGGTTTCCAAAACCAGTCGCGGCGAGCCTCCGTTCGGTCACTCAGCTCAACTTCGCGTGTTCGTGGACCCAGACTTGTTGCAGTACGTCGAATTGTGGGCCGCGGCCGGAACGTGGCATGACAACTTTGCCATTGCACCAAAAGATTTAGTTCGCGTCTGTGGCGCGACGGTCGCCGACCCGAAGCGCGGCTGAACTCGCATGACTATTCTGAGTGTGTGGCTGAAAAGAAGATGTCCGGACCCGCTTCTTACTTCCCCTCTATCGAGAAGACCTATGGCAAGCCGATTTCCCACTGGAAATCATTGTTGAAGAAGATGAAGAGCGCTCGCCATTCGGACATGGTTGCGATGTTGAAATCCGATCACGGGTTGGGGCACGGTCACGCCAACGCAATAGTCGCTCACTTTAGGGCCGAGGAGGGCCTGTAGAGACTGCGGTTCGCTTAACCTCAATGGGTTTCCAAACCCAGACATGGTGTGCCTCCGTTTGGTCACAGCACACAGTTGCCTGTGTGCGTGAATTCGGATTCGTTGCAGTGCGACGGTGTCGATGAATTCGTGTGGGCGACCGCGTGAGCGTGGAGCGACGTGTTACCGATTGTGCCGAACGATTTCGTGAGTGCGAGTGGCGTGGTGGTCCCGACCTGAAGCGCGGCGAGTTCAATCGCTAGCGTCTTTTTTGTGACGAAAGTCTTCGAGATCAAACCGGTGGGTGTCGTTAATAGTTCTCGACTACATCCTGAAGACGATCGTTGGGACAGCGAGACTGCCGTCATCGAACTGGCGGAACCTTTCGACGAACGGGCAATCCAAGGGCTGTCGTCGTTCAGTCACTGCATTGTCGTGTACGTTTTTGATCAAGCATCGTGGGACGTTTCCAGGATGTCTCGTCATCCACGAGGTAACACCGATTGGCCAAACGTTGGAATTTTCGCGCAGCGGGCGAAGGATCGCCCGAACCTTCTCGGAGTGACCGTCTGCAAAATCCTCGCAGTTGAGGGTTCGACTCTTCGTCTCTCGGGGCTTGACGCGATCGATGGCACGCCTGTAGTCGACATCAAGCCGTGGATGGTCGAGTTCGGACCGCGAGGTGAGGTCTGTCAACCCAATTGGTCCACGGAACTAATGAAGGACTACTGGTAGAACAACTCCAGTTTGTGAGTTTCATCATCCCAGGCTCGTCATGCCGCTATTCGGGCACGCAAGTCGCTGCGAGACGAGCCGGGTTTTCAGAGTGGCAGGATGGAAGCCTCATGACTCGCAGTCGGCATCACATGGCGAGGCTGCTGACTCGGGACGACTGCGCGATGCCGCCAGAATCAGGTCGCGCTCTGCACGAAAGTGACACCCTGCCTCTCGCGGAGTTGATGCTCGACGCCTACCGGGGAACGATTGACGACGAGGGTGAGTCGCTCGATGACGCGGTCGCTGTCGTGGAGTCATTATTCAAAGACGTGTTTGGCGTATTGGATACCAGTGCGTCAGTCGTCTTCGAGGAGAATGGAAACCTCGTGGCTGCAACGGCTGTGACGCACCATGACGACCACCCACTCGTTGCTTTCTCCATGACTCACCCGACTGCTACGCGTCAAGGTCTGGCGCGTCGAGGTCTTCGACATGCGATTGGTCAGCTTGCACGATCGGGGTGTCGCGACCTACGACTGGTCGTCACAAGCGGCAACCTTGCGGCCGAGGCGCTCTATGCCTCCGAGGGGTTTGCGGTGGTGCCCGTCCCATCCTGAAGCACCGGTTTGCGAGCGGGCAAGAATCGCCAAGCGAGCAGCGATCCGAGAATCGCAACGATGCCCACCGTGGTGCAGGCCACTTGGAACCCGTCGAGGAACGAAATACCAGCGGCCTCACGAATCGCACTCGACACAGTTGGATCGCCGACCTGCTCAGACACTGCGAACGCAGCACCGACGGACTCTTCGGCCGCCGACACCGCTGCTTCGGGCAGCGAG